>JAEYQF010000070.1 GCA_023410155.1 Verrucomicrobiota bacterium
TTCGATCCGTTCTTCACCACCAAACCGCTCGGGCAGGGCACCGGGCTTGGCCTCTCGACCGTGCTCGGCATCATCAAGGGCCATGACGGGTTCCTGGCGGTGGAAAGCGAGATCGGCCGCGGCACGCGGTTCGAAATTTGCCTGCCCGCCGCAACGGTGGCAGTGGCGGCGACGACCAGTCCTGATCGGGCGGCGAGCGGCAGCGGGCAACTCGTGTTGCTCGTAGACGACGAACCGGCGATCCGGAGCGCGGGCCGCTCGCTGCTCGAGCGAAACGGCTACCGTGTGATCTGCGCCGTGGACGGCCGCGAGGCCCTGGAGCGTTTCCAAGAACGCTCCCAGCAGATTTCACTCGTGCTGACCGATGTGATGATGCCGGTCATGGGCGGAGTGGGGCTCGTGCATGCGCTGCGCACCCGCGCGCCGACCCTCCCGATTGTAGCCACCACCGGGATGGCGCCGGATCAGAGTCGGAAGGAACTCGTGACGCTCGGTGTGCGGGAGATTCTGCAGAAGCCATGCACACCGGCGGAACTGCTCAGCGCCGTGGCGCGCGCACTCGAACCGAGTGCTGCGCCACGCTGAACGGCGATCACAGGGCCGCGATGATGGCGTCGGCCATCGCCTTGGTGCCCACCGACGGACGCCCAAACGCGATATCTCCGGTGCGGGTGCCACTCGTGACCGCCTGGCGCACGGCCGCTTCGATGCGCGCGGCCGCTTTCTCGAGGCCGAAGCTATAACGCAGCATGAGCGCTCCGGACAAAACCTGCGCGCAGGGATTCGCGACGCCTTTGCCCGCGATATCCGGGGCCGTCCCGCCGGCGGGTTCGTAGAGGCCGAAAGGCAGGCCGAGCGAGTTCTGGCCGGCGCCAAGCGAGGCCGACGAGAGCATACCGAGCGATCCGCAGATCACGGCCATCTCATCGGAGAGGATATCGCCGAACATGTTTTCGGTCACGAACACGTCGAACTGGTTGGGGTCGCGCGCGAGCTGCATCGCCGCGTTGTCCACATACATGTGAGTGAGTGTGATCTCGGGCGCATGCTTCGCCACGTAATCGGTCACGGTCTTGCGCCAGAGCACCGACGTCTCGAGCACGTTGGCCTTGTCGACCGAGCAGAGCTTGTTTTTGCGCGCGCGGGCCGTGGTGATCGCGGTGGCGAGGATGCGCTCGATCTCGCTCTTGCGGTAAACCATCGTGTCGATCGCCTGCACGTCGCCGTCGGGCAGCGTGGTGGTCTGCTTCGGCTTGCCGAAATAGAGGCCGCCCGTCAGCTCGCGAATGCACACGATGTCGATGCCATTGGGAATACGCTCGGTCTTCAGCGGCGAGGCGTCGGTGAGCTCTGGATACAGGAGACCCGGACGGATGTTGGCGAAGAGCGTGAAGTGTTTCCGCAATGGCAGCAGCGCGGCGCGCTCAGGCTGCTCGGCGGGCGGCAGCTTCTCCCATTTCGGTCCGCCAACCGAGCCGAAGAGGATCGCATCGGATTTTTCGCAGAGCGCGAGGGTGGAGTCGGGCAGTGCCTTGCCGTGATTGTCGATGCCGGCGCCGCCGACGTCGGCTTTCTGATACTCGAGGGAGAAACCCTCCTGTTTCGCGACGTGCTCGAGCACGCGCAGGGCCTCGGTCATCACCTCGGGTCCAATGTAATCTCCGGCAAGAACGGCGAACTTCAGGGTCGGCATGGGAAAGGGGCGAGGGTGGCAAGCGCGCCCGCGCCGTGGCAAGCCGCCTTTGTGCGCGCGCTGGTTCGCCGATGTCATCTGCTTTGCAGGTCGCCCCCGGATGCGGCCGCCGAAAGCTTCGGGGTTGCACGACGGAAAAAAGCGTCTCGATTGGCGGGGTGAATCTTTACGTCCTGCCCGCCGGCCCGATTCAGACCAACGCGTATCTGCTCACTGCACCTGAGCGGGGCGAAGCGGTGCTGATCGACGCGCCCGGCGAGGTCTGGCCGATGGTGGAGCCGCTGCTGCGCGCGGAGAAATGTCGTTTGGTCGAACTCTGGATCACGCATGGCCATTGGGATCACACCCAGGGCGCGGCGGAAGTTGTTCGCCGGACCGGCGCCTCTGTTCGCGCGCATCCGGCGGATCGTGCGCTCGTCGAGACTCCCGACGTGATGGAGCACTTCATGGGCATGCAGCTCAACCTGGAGCCGGTCCATGTCGATCACTGGCTCGAGTCGCACCAATCGCTGGAGGCACTCGGCACTCGCATTGAGGTGCGGCATGTGCCGGGTCACTGCCCGGGGAACGTGCTTTTCTATTTCTCCGCGGCCGGCGTGGCTTTTGTGGGCGACGCGCTCTTTGCCGGCAGCATCGGCCGAACCGATCTGCCGGGCGGCAGTTTCGAGATCCTCGAAGATTCCATCCGGAAGCAGATCTACACCCTGCCGGATTCGACGGTGGTGTATCCCGGGCACGGCGGGGAAACGACAGTCGGCGACGAGAAGTCGACCAACCCTTACGTGTCGGCGTGATGCCCGCGTGGATACACGCGAATCCCCATCGACTTGCGGCGAGCGGTGCGGTTTACTCAGCGCCTCGACCCCATGAGTGATCTGGCGACTCACGAAATGCACATGCGCCGGGCGTTGGCTCTTGCGCGCCAGGCTTGGGGCGCGACCCACCCGAATCCGATGGTCGGTGCGGTGATCGTGGAGGACGGCAGGGTGGTGGCCGAAGGCTTCCATGCACAGGATGGCGGACCGCACGCGGAGCGGCTGGCGCTGCTCGCCCGCGGGAAGTCGCCGCGGCCCGGGGCGGTCCTCTACGTCACACTCGAACCGTGCTCCACGCACGGCCGCACCGGTGCGTGCACCGATGCGATCATCACCTCGGGCATCAAGCACGTCGTCATCGGCGCCACGGATCCAAATCCCGCGCACGCCGGCAAAGGTGTTGACGTGCTGCGTGCCGCCGGGGTGGAGGTCATCGCCGGTGTGCTCGCCCGCGAGTGCGAGGAACTCAATCTTATCTTCAATCACTGGATAACACGCGACAGCCCGATGTTCGCGGCGAAGATGGCCATCACCTTGGACGGGCGCATGGCGTGCCGCACCGGTGAATCGAAATGGATCACCGGCGAACCTGCGCGCGAGGACGTGCATCGCTGGCGCCGATTGTTTCCCGCGATCGCCGTCGGCGCCGGGACGGTGGCCAAGGACAATCCGCGGCTCACCTCGCGTCTGCCGGGCGTCCCGGAGTGGAGTCCCGTTCGTTTCGTTTTCGACGGGCTGCTCCGCACCGTCGTCGATAAGAACCTGCCCGCGCTCTACACGGACGAGTTTCACGATCGCACCATTGTCGTCACCACTCCGCACGGCGGCATGGGTTACGTGCGGAAGCTGCGAGATCTCGGCGTGGGCGTGTGGATCGTCGATTCGCCGACGCAGCGTGTGTCGTTCGCCGAGTTTCGCCGGCGCTGCGCCGCGGAGAAAATTCCCGCCGTGCTTTTCGAGGGTGGTCCGCAGCTCGTCAGCCAGATCACGCGCGACCGGCAGCTCGACTATCTCTTCGTGTATCGCGCACCGCTGCTGTTTGCGGACGATCGCGCGAAGCCCATGCTCAACGGTCTCCGCACCGAGCACGTGTCGAATGCGATCCGCCTCGCCGATGTGCGCACCGAGACGCACGGCGACGATGTGCTCACGCGCGGTCGGGTCGTGTATCCGGAAAAGATGTTCATCGATGAGACTACATTTAGCCTCGGGTAACCGACACAAAGCCGAGGAGCTGCAGGCGCTGGCCCGCGCGGCCAGACTTTCGCTCGAAATCATTTCTGCGGCCGAAGTCGGCGGCATGCCCGACGTCGAGGAAAACGCCGGCACGTTTGTCGGTAACGCACGCCTCAAGGCGCAGGCGCTGCTCGCAAAGCTTTCCGCCGATTCGTGGGTGCTCGCCGACGACAGCGGTGTCTGCGTCGACGCGCTCGGCGGCGGCCCGGGCGTGGAATCGGCTTACTTCGCCGGTCCGCAGCACGACGCCGCGGCAAATCTCCAAAAACTCGTGGATGTGATGCGTCCCGTGGCGGATGACCAGCGCGGCGCGCAATTTCGCTGCGTGTTGCTCGTGCTTGGGCCGGGAGGGAAAGAGTTCGTCTTTGTCGGTGAATGCCGCGGCCGCTTGCTTCGCGAGCCGCGCGGCGGCGCCGGATTTGGTTACGATCCGCTGTTTGTGCCAGATGGCTTCGAACAAAGTTACGCGGAACTCGGAGACCTCGTGAAAAGCCAGATCAGCCACCGGGCGCGCGCCTGGGCCCAACTGGCGGAGTGGGCTCGGACGGAACCGAGCCACGCCTAGCCCGGGCGACGAGCGCGAAAGACAGCGGCTAAACGAACCTCGCGAGGAGTTGCACGGAGAACCGGGCGGCGCAGTTTGGCGGCATGAGTCTTTACCCCGTCTTGATGTCCTGTCTCGCCTTCCTCGTGCTGGGTGCCTCCGTTCACGCGACGCCGCTGCGCGTGCTCTTCTTCACGAAGTCCGCCGGCTTCGAGCACAGCGTGATCAAATGGGAGAATGGTGAGCGCAGTTTCGCGGAAAAAGTGCTCACGAAGCTCGGCGCCGCGCACGATCTGGAGTTCACCTTCAGCAAGGACGGCAGCCTGTTCTCGCCGGAGTATCTCGCGCGCTTCGATGTGGTGATGTTTTACACGAGCGGCGATCTGTTGAGCGTCGGGACGGACGGGCATCCGGCGATGACGCCGGCGGGCAAGCAGGCGCTGCTCGATGCGGTTTCCGGCGGGAAGGGGTTCGTGGCGCTGCACAGCGGGAGTGACACCTTTCACACGCTCGAGCATGGCGGAGGAAATCCAAAGGAGCGCGGCAATCGCTACAAACTCCACGGCAAGAACGCGGATCCCTACATCCGCATGCTCGGTGGAGAGTTCATCAATCACGGGAAGCAGCAGGTCGCCCGAGCCCGGGTGATCAATCCGAGGTTTCCGGGCTTCGAAAATGCCGGTGACGCCATCGAGGTGATCGAAGAGTGGTATTCGACCAAGGAGTTTGCGCCGGATCTTCATGCCCTGCTCGTGCTCGAGACGCAGACGATGGAAGGCGTCGACTACGAGCGGCCGGATTTCCCGATCGCCTGGGCGCGCCAGCACGGCAAGGGCCGCGTGTGGTTTAACGCCATGGGCCACCGCGAGGACGTGTGGGAGAATCCGAAATTTCAGCAGTCGCTCGTCGGAGGGATCGAGTGGGCTGCTCGCCGGGTGGAGGCTGACGTGCCCTCCAACCTTGCTGAAGTTGCCCCGCAGGCCAGCACGCTGCCACCCCCGCGGTGAGAGAGCACCTGAGGCAAAGGCACGAAGTGACCTAGTGGGTTACTCTGTGCCCTTCCTCGGCCGGGCGGAAAATCAGGTGCTGAGGCTGCGGAAACTGCGCCATTTCTCCAAGGGCGCGGCGGCGATCGCCATGATCGCGAGCTGACTGAGGACGAACGCCGATAGAGCCATGAACGCCGCATCGGTGAAGCCGTAGCTGTGCAAACCCACGCCGAGCATATTGGTGCCGAACCAACTCCAGCTCGTGATGATGTTGCCGAAGATGGCGAGCACCATGAGGCCGCGTTGCCTGACGAGACCGCCCCAGCGACAGTGCAGGATGATCGCATTCCAAACGACGATCATGAGCGCGCCATTTTCTTTCGGGTCCCAGCCCCAAAAGCGGCCCCACGATTGGTCCGCCCAGATGCCGCCCAGCACGGTGCCGACG
>JAEYQF010000106.1 GCA_023410155.1 Verrucomicrobiota bacterium
GCCCAGCACGGTGCCGACGAAGCTGAACAAGGTCGCGAAGCAGATGATGCCGTAAACCATCCGGGAGAGCGCGTCGGCGGTGGATTTGTCGAGCGAGGTCGTGAAAAGCCCGCGCGCGATGTAGATGATGGCCAGGAAACCCGCCAGGAAAGTAGCCGAGTAGCCGATCGTCACGGTGACAACGTGGGTCGCCAGCCAGAAGTTGGAGTCGAGCACGGCGCGCATCATCTCCATCGTATCCCCGCCCAGCGCGAGATGGTGCGCGATGAGAAGCGTGAGGAAGCCCACCGCGCCGGCAGCGACGGTGCCGATGGCGCTTTTATAGATCGCCTCCAGGATCAGACACAGTCCCACGGAGCCCCAGCCGACGAAGAGCGCGGACGAATAGAGGTTGGTGACGGGCGGCCGGCCCTCGAGCCACATGCGGGTGGCGATGCCGGCGGTCGTCAGGACCCACGCGAGTGCAATCACCCAGAAGCCGGCGCGACCCAGCACCTCGGGCCAGCGCAACCACGAAAAAACTCCGAGGAGAAACGCGAGCACGTAGAGGATGGTGCTCACGTAGAACGGCTCCGCACTGTTGAAGCGGACCTCGGCATCGCCCTTGGTCAACGTCGTCGTGTAATCGCGCGTGAGCTGCTGGCGATAGAGCCGCACGATTTCGTTGAACTGGGCGGCGTTGCCGGAGCGCCAGGTGCGGCCGAGGCCGGCATACGTGAGCACGAAGGGGCTTACCTGGCCGGTCTCGAAGGTTTGCAGGAGCGCGTTGCCAGCGTTCTGCCACTCGGCTTCGTGATTCTCACCGGCGAGCGCGGGGATCGCGAGCAGGTAGCCGGCCTGGCTCATCGCGATGAAATTCTGGCCCAGCGCGATCATGCGCGCCGCGGCGGCTTCATCGTGCGGCTGGCCTGCTTGTTTCGCGCGCACGGCCTCGATGCCGGCGGTGAGATTCTCCTGGAACTGCATCAACTCGCCGAGCAGGTCCGTGGCGCCGGGATAGCTGAGGCTGTATTTGAGTCGCTGATACAGGTTGACGTTGCTGTGCAGCTGCACGACCGCCTTCTGAAAGGGCGTGCGCAACTGCGGCTCGACCGGTTGGGCGAGCTGCGTCTGGCGCTGCAGTTCGGACAGGCCTTTCTCGAGCTGGCTGAACGAGAAGCGCTTGCCGCCGTCGCCCGCATCAGTCGAGAGGTTGAACAACGCGAGCACGTCGGGGTGCACGATCTCGAACGTGCGATACGTGTCGGCCTTCTCGGGCGCAAACAGCACGTCGAGCAGCCAGGCCGCGGGGGCGAGCGATTTCCCCTCTGGCGTCTTGGCGCGTTGTTTGCCCTGGAGCACCAGCAGCGAGGTGCGCGCGACCGTGTCGAGCGGCTTCACGCGACCGTTCACGACCACGGGCAGGCGGCTGAATCCGCTCACGTCGAATGCATCCGCATTCCTCGGTCCGCGCAGGGTGGAGAGGACCCAGAGCGCAGCGAGTCCTACGATGATGTAAGGGATGAACTTTTTCATGATCAGGCAGCGCGGCGGCGGGTGATGAAGCCGAACAGGTGGACCAGGAACTGGAATAACAGTCCGAGCGTGATGAGGCCGCTGGAGACATAAGGGATCAGCCAGCTCGGATTGCGCACGACTTGGAGCACGCTGGTCGCGTTGGCGCTGTCCATTTGGTATTGGTAAAAGGTGAGGCCCGCGTGGCGGAGCGGGTTGTTCATGTAGATGAGCACTTCACGATCCTCGCGGCCGTCCGGAGTGGTCAGGCGCACGCGACTGGAGAAATTCTTCGGGATGTCGGTGCCGAGATAGACATCGTGGGTGACCTTCAGCAGGTGCAGCGAGAACGGCTTGTAGGCCCGCTCAGGGCGGATGCCGAGGCGCCACGTGCGCCCGGCGTAGCTGAATGTCTGCGACGTCGGGAGCTGCGCCGTGACGAGCCAGGTGCCGAGGGAACCCTCCGTGCCGACCAGTTCGATGAAGGCCGTGCCCCAGTTGCGCTCGTTTTCCTTGTAGGTCATCTGCACGGGCACGGCGACCAGGCGGGGGCCCACGCCTTTGTCGGCCAGCGACTCCGGCGCGTTGGGATTCTGCGCGCGCAGCTGCAGCAGCGCGTTCGGATAGTATTGTTTCACCACGACCCGAAACGGCAGCTTGGGGTGCTGGATCTCGCCGCCTCGAGCGAGAGTCTCCACCGGGATCGCGACCACGTCGTCGAACTTCGGGTCGGTCGTCTCGATCAGCACGAATTCGTCGCGGCGATAACTCTCCGCGTAGTTCTTCGTTTCGCCTTCGACCAGACGCATCTGGTAGTCCTCCTGCCAGAGGCCCGTCAGGAGTTCGCCGATCAGGAGGAGGATCAGCCCGGCGTGTGCGAGCTGGATGCCCATCTTCCGCCACGTGAACTTGAACCGGTAAACGTGCGCCGCGACCAGATTGATGAGAAGCAGGCCGCCGATGAGATAACCGCCGGGGAACACCGGGATGGGGATGTCGCCGACATGCCAGAGCACGAAGAGCGAGCGGAAGTATTTTTCCTGCACCGCCCAGATGCCGAGGTTCACCTGGTCGAGCGTCGCCACAAACACCAGCACGAGCGACAGCGCCAGCAGCACCACCGTGAGCTTTAGCGAGACGAAGAAATCGCGAAATTGGCGGGCAGTGTCGTTCATGGATGCAGGGCGCGCGGATGCACGGTCTGGAGGAATTGCAGGAAGGCCGGCTTTTCGCGCGCGACGAGCGCGTCCGGTCCCATCATCTTGAAGAACCAAGTCGCGCCCTCGAACGGCACGATCGCGCCCAAGATACGTTGCGGATTCGCACCGTCGGGATTGGCGAAGTCGACGAAGGTGCAGTGCAGTCCGTTGAAGTCCAAGTGCTGCGAGGTGCGCCCCAGATCGGCCTCGGTGATGGGCGACAGCCCGATCTGACCACGCCAACGATTCACGTTGGCGAGATCGCCGCCCACATCGCCCGGGAAAGCCGTGATCGCCATGTCAGCCTCCGGGCCGTCACCGGCTGAGATCGCGTAACTACCCTTGCGCATCGGCGACTCGGGTTTGGTTTTCCAATGAGCCGGTGCAGTCCACGCGAGGCCGTCGCCCGCGGCGGTCGGCACGGCGGTATTGGCCATCGCGGCCATATCCCCGCCGGCTGCCGCGGACGGCGCGGTGCCGCCGCTGAGGACGGGCGGCATCGGCTCTGGTTTTTCGTGCGGCACGCGATAGCTGGTGATTTTCGCGTCGCGGCAGGCTGGCAAAAAGACCAGCGCAGCCAATGGGAGGACAAGAAGGCGGAAACGCATGTGAGGGAACGGAAGCACTCAGGCTTTTCAACGGCCGACTGCAACCCAATCCGGCCAATTATGAGCCGCTTCGGCGGGCGGATTACGTGAGCTAACAT
>JAEYQF010000288.1 GCA_023410155.1 Verrucomicrobiota bacterium
CGGCTTGATGATGGCGGTGATGAGTTTCATGGGATGCAGGATGGGGGGGGTTAGCTGACGTAGCCTTCTTCGCCATGGTCGTTGATGTCGAGGCCTTGGCGCTCCACTTCTTCGGAGGGTCGGAGTCCCACCATGGCTTTGACCAGATATGCGATCACGACGGTGGCGCCGATGGAAAGGACCAGCGTCACGGCGATGGCTTTCAATTGTTCGACCAGGAGGCCGGGAAGCAGCTCTTCAATCGCGGGATTGACCTCAGCGGTTGCAAGCACGCCGGTCATGATGGCGCCGAGGGTGCCACCGACCGCATGAACGCCGAAAGTGTCGAGCGCATCATCGTAGCCGAACTTGGCCTTCACGGTGGTCACGAAGAAATACGGCACCGCGCCACCGAGCACACCGATGATCACCGCGCCCGTCGAGTCGATGAAGGCGCAGGCCGGCGTCACGACGACGAGTCCGCCCACGATGCCTGAGCAGAACCCGAGGATCGAGGCGTGCCCGCGAAAGATTTTCTCAATCATGCCCCAGGTGAAGCCAGCGATGGCAGCGGCGAGCGTGGTCGTCATGAAAGCGTTGGCGGCGATCCCGTCCGCGCCGCCCGCGGAGCCCGCATTGAAGCCATACCAGCCGACCCAGAGCATGGACGTGCCGACCATACACAGCACCATGCTGTGGGGGGCCATCTTGTCCTTCCCGAAGCCCACGCGCGGCCCGAGAATCAAGCAAAGCACGAGCGCAGACCAACCGGAGGACATGTGCACCACGGTGCCGCCGGCGAAATCGAGAGCCTTGATCGCGCCCGCTGCGCCCGCCATCAGACCGCCACCCCACACCATGTGGGCGAGCGGGAAATACACCGCGAACATCCACAGCGTCACGAACAGCAACACCGCAGAGAACTTCATGCGCTCGGCGATCGCTCCGACGATGAGCGCGGGCGTGATGATCGCGAACGTGAGCTGGAAAATTGCGAAGACGTTTTGCGACACCCAGGGCAAGGTGCTGGGTTCGCTCGTTACGCCCCGGAAAAAGATGTGATCGAGGCCGCCGATGAACGCATTGCCGGGCGCAAACGTGAGGCTGAAGCCGACCGCCCACCAGAGGATCGTCACCAAGCCGGCAACACCGAGGCATTGTGCGAGCACAGAGAGAACGTTCTTTCGACGGACCAGGCCGCCGTAGAAAAGGGCCAGGCCCGGCAACGTCATGAACAGCACGAGCGCGGCGCTGGTCATCATCCATGCATTGTGACCGGGGCCAGGCACGCCCGCGAGGCTGGCTTGAGGGGCGGTGTTGTTGACGTAGGCCTCGAGGGCAGCGAGGCGCTCCTCCGTCGTGGGAACGGCGGCGTCTTGGGCATGAAGGGTGAAGCTGGCCAACCAAGAAAGGCCGGCTGCGATAAGGAAGCGTGGAAGGGTGAGCAGTCGGGTCATAAGCGCACATTCATGAGCAGCATCAATGCCACACAGCACCCACATGCGCGTCATGAATTCGACATTCTCGGCCGCCGACGAAAAAGGCCGGCTCCCGAAGGAAGCCGGCCCAAAGGTGTGTGTGTTGTGGAGGGCCCGTTTAGATGGCCGCGTCGCCGCGCTCGTCCGTGCGGATGCGGATGGCGTCCTCGATCGGCAGGACGAAAACCTTGCCGTCACCGATCTTGCCGGTCTTGGCGGATTTCACGATCGCCTCGACCGCTTTCGTCACCAACTCGTCGGCGGTGACGATCTCAATCTTCACTTTCGGGAGGAAATCCACGGTGTATTCGCTGCCACGATAAATCTCGGTGTGGCCCTTTTGCCGACCGAAGCCCTTCACCTCGGTCACCGTCATCCCCTCGACGTTGATTTCGGCCAAGGCGGCTTTCACTTCCTCAAGCTTGAACGGTTTGATGATGGCAATGATGAGTTTCATGCAGGTGGTTTTCTGAGGGTGGATGGATGAGAGCTGGGCGGCGGAAACGGCGCAGGCCCGTTACCATCCGACCCGAAGGACTGATGCTGACGTGTGACGAGAAGGCAGGATCCCCACTGCGAACTGCTGCGCATTGGGCGGCCGCGGCCACCGGACGGGAGCCGAGACCGAGATTGAAGGAACAGCGCGCCCGAGATGGCACCGGACACAGATTCGCATGAGCACGGGCTATGCCAACGTTCTCACAAGCCGCGCATCCCGCCGTTCAAAGGGCGGCATAAACGCTTCGCTCCTAGGCGGCTGGCCCGCCACTCACTCCGGCATGACCGTTTGGATGTGCAGTTCCTTGAGCTGCTTCGCCGTGACTGGCGTCGGACTTTGCGCCATGAGGTCCTGACCTTTTTGCGTCTTGGGAAACGCAATGACGTCACGGATGCTCGTCGTGCCGCAGAGCAGCGCGACCATGCGATCTAGACCGAATGCAATGCCACCGTGTGGCGGTGCGCCGTAGGTGAATGCCTTCAGCATGTAGCCGAAACGGCTCTCCACGACATCGGCCGGGATCTTCAGCACGTCCTCGAAAACTTTCTTCTGCAGCGCGGGCTGGTGAATGCGGATCGAGCCGCCGCCGAGCTCCATGCCGTTCAACACAACATCATAGTGCTGGCCGCGGACCTTCTTCGGATCGCTGTCGAGCAACGCCGCGTCTTCCGCGACCGGCGCGGTGAACGGATGGTGCGTCGCCACGTAGCGGTTTTCCGCCTCGTCGTAGGACATCAGCGGAAAATCGACGACCCAGAGAAACTTCCAGTCGTCGGGGCGGATCGTGAGCTTGCCGCGTTTCTGCAGGAGCGCCGCCGATTCCAGGCGGATGCGGCCGAGGATCGCGCAGGCCTTTTCCCACGTCGCCGCGGCGAAAAACACCATGTCGCCTTCCTCGATGCCGAGCTTCTGCGTGAGCTCGGCCTTCTCGGCGTCGGAAAAGAACTTCACGATCGGCGATTTCCACTCGCCGCCTTCGACCTTGATAAACGCGAGACCTTTCGCGCCGAGTGACTTTGCGATCTCCTCGAGATTCTTGATTTCGCCCTGCGTGAGATCGGCGAGACCTTTCGCGTTGAGCGCCTTGATCGCGCCGCCGCCCGCCGCCGTGGATTGGAAAACCTTGAAGCTCGAGTTCGTGAAGGTCGACGTGAGGTCGACCAACTCGAGGCCGAAACGCACGTCAGGCTTGTCGACGCCGTAGCGGTTCATCGCATCGATGAACGGCATGCGCGGGAACGGTGTCGGCAGATCCACGTCGAGCACGTCCTTCCAGACTTTCTTCAACATGCCTTCGAAGAGCGCGTAGATGCCTTCGCGATCGATGAACGATGCCTCGACGTCGACCTGCGTGAACTCCATCTGGCGGTCAGCGCGCAGATCCTCGTCGCGGAAGCAGCGGGCGATCTGGAAATACCGCTCCACACCCGCGACCATGAGGATCTGTTTGAATTGCTGGGGCGACTGCGAGAGGGCGTAAAACTGCCCCGCGTGGATGCGCGACGGCACGAGATACTCTCGCGCGCCTTCGGGCGTGCTCTTGAAGAGCGCCGGCGTCTCCACCTCGATGAACTCCTGGGAGTCGAAATAATCGCGGATCGCCTTGGCGGCCTTGTGGCGCACCTGAAGATTCCTGCGCATCTTTGGGCGGCGCAGGTCGAGATAGCGATACGTGAGGCGCAGGTCTTCGTTGACCTTGTCGCCGCCCGCGTCGTCGAGCGGAAACGGCGGCGTGTCGGAGAGGTTGTGCACCACGAGCGAGGTCGCGTTGACTTCGATCTCGCCGGTCGGCAGCGAGGCGTTTGTCGTGCCGGCGGGACGCGTGACGACCTTACCTGCGATCTCGATCACCGACTCCACTTTGAGCTGCGCCGCGCGATTGCCGAGCTCCGCATTATCCTGCGGATCGAACTTCACCTGCGTGATGCCTTTGCGATCACGCAAATCGATGAAGATGATGCCGCCGTGATCGCGGATGGAATCGACCCAGCCGAGGAGCGAAACGGTTTCGCCGAGATTGGCCGTCGTGAGCTGGGCACAGTGATGGGTGCGCTTCATGAGAAAGTGCGTAGGGAGCCGGCGAGCTAAACGGACCGCCGCGCTCCGCCGCAACTGGAAAGTATGTCCGCACCTTCGTGCCGCCCCGCAGCTGCTGCACCGCGATGGTGCCGATGCCTTCCTGCACAATCGCATTGATGCGCAACGCCGCGGCGGCCATTTCGAACGCCGCACTATGAACCCTTTTCGCGCGAACTGGCATTGGCCCTTGGCTTGGGTCGCGCTCGCCCTGACCTATTTTCTCACTGGGCGCCTGTGCATCGCGATCTCCGCGCTGACCGGCAACGTCTCGTGGGTCCTGTTCATCCCGGCCGGGCTCTCACTTACGGCCTCGCTCTTCTGGGGCGCGCGCGTCGCCCCGGCAGTGTTTGCAGGTGAATTCGCGATCGGACTGTCCACGGGCATCACTCTCCCCGGATCCATTCTGATGGCGTCCGGCAACGCGCTGGAATCCGCGCTCGCCGGCTGGTGGTTTCGAGATCTGCCCAAACGGCGCATCGAAGTCGATCGGCTCTCCGACGTGGTCCAACTCATCCTCGCCTCGCTGCTCGTGTTGCAACCCATCAGCACCACCTTCGGCATGACCGCGCTGACGATCTCCGGTGGCCTCGCCCTCGACCAACTCTGGTCCAGTGCCAGCGCGTGGTATGCCGCCAACATCTTCGCGCAATTCCTCACTGCACCCGTCGCCCTCGTCTGGGCGCGGTGGCCGAAGCCGGCAGTGGAGCCGCGCGGCTATGGTGAACTCGTCGTGCTCACGATCCTCACGCTCCTGGTTGGCGCCTTTGGTCCGGGACGCTGGGCCATCGCCGGCCTGCCGCTGCCCGTCGCACTCATCTGCACGTTTCCGCTGCTTGTGTGGGCCTCGGTGCGCTTCGTGCCGACGGTGGCCGTGACGCTCGGCAGTGTGCTCGGACTATTTGCCTTCGACGCCGTGCTCTCCGGTGCCGGCCCGCTGCGCGACGCCCCCGTCGGCGACCAGATGCTCTACCTCAATGTCTTCATGGGCGTCTGCCTGGCCACCGCCCTCTTCCTCGCTTCCGCCATGGGCCAGGAACGCCGCGCCGAGACGGAACAAGCGCGCCTGATCGCCGAGCTCCAGGAAGCAGTGAAACAAGTGAAACGCTTGGAGGAGTTCGTGACCTTCTGCGCATGGACCGGCCGGGTGCGTTGGCAGGACCGGTGGGTCTCCGTGGAAACATTTTTGCAGGAACGCTACGGCGTGAACATCAGCCACGGCATCTCGGAGGAAGCGGTGACGGCACTCCTGAAAGACATGCCCCCGCCCCCGCCGAAGCCGCCGATGGCCTGAGTCGGGACTGAGTCCGCACCGAGTCGTGCCCCAGTGCGGACCGAGTCGGGACAATGTGCGGATCGAGTCGCATCCCTGTCCGGCTCGAGTCGCGCCGAAGTGCGGACCGACTCAGGATAAAGTGCGGCATGAGTCCGTGCGTAAAATCCTCCGAGTGGTCACAGTCGGGCGTATCCAGAATCCCAGGACAAAAAAAGCCCCGGCCCGGCGGCCGCGGCTTTGAAGGTTGATCACGCGCTTGCTCAGCCGAGTTGCTCGGCGAGCTCGAGCAGGTGTTGCGCGAGCTCGCGAGCGTCGGCGGCGCTCAGGTTCACCGGATCGTCGAAGGTGGAGATCGCCTTCAGGCGAATCACCTCGTCGCTGGCATCGAGCTCGATGGTGAGATCGCCGTCGGCCATGGAATAATGAGCGCTCATGAGAATGTGGGAGAAGCGTGGAGACCGCCTCAGCCGAGCACGAGGCTCTCGCCCGTCATCTCCACCGGCTTTGGCAAGCCCATCAGGTGAAGAACGGTGGGCGCGATGTCTGCGAGTCGGCCGCCCGTGCGCATCTTGGTTTTGCCGGCAGCGAAGTTTTTGCCGACGACGAACACTTCGACGAGGTTGAGCGTGTGCGCGGTGTGCGGGCCGTTCACATCGGGATCCCACATTTGTTCGGCGTTCCCGTGGTCGGCGCAGACGAGCGCCTGGCCGCCCATCTGGTCGAGCGCGGCGAGCAGTTCGCCGACACCCTGGTCAGTCGCTTCGACGGCCTTGATGGTCGCGGGCAGCGACCCGGTGTGGCCGACCATGTCGGGATTGGCGTAGTTGACGACGACAAGGCCGTATTTGCCGGAGAGGATCGCTTCCTTCGCAAACTTCGTGACTTCGGCGGCCGACATCTCGGGCTGCAGGTCGTAGGTTGCGACTTTCGGGCTCGAGGGGCACGCGCGCTCTTCGCCGGGGAACGGATCTTTGCGGTAGTTATTGAAGAAGAACGTCACGTGCGGGTTCTTCTCCGTCTCGGCGCAGCGGAACTGGGCGATACCGGCGTTGGCGACGACTTCGCCGAGGATGTTTTTGAGTTTCTCGGGCTTCGGCGAGACGACGTTCACGGGCAGACCGGATTCGTATTCGGTCATGGTCGCGTAGTAGAGGTCGAGCTTGGGGCCGCGGTCGAAGCTGTTGAAGCCGTCGATCACAAAGGCCTTGGTGATCTCGCGCGGGCGATCGCCGCGGTAGTTGTAGAAGAGGACCGCGTCGCCATCGGCGAAGGTCGCGAGCGGTTTGCCGTCGGCGCCGACGATCCAGGTGGCGGGCACGAACTCGTCGCCCTGCTGCGTCTCGCTGAGCGGTTTGTCGTAGTATTGCTGCACGGCTTGCGCGGCGCTCGTGGCGGTGGCGACCGCGGCGCGACCGGCGAGCATGTCGTAGGCTTTTTGCACGCGTTCCCAGCGATTGTCGCGGTCCATGGCCCAGAAGCGGCCGCAGACGGTGGCGATTTTGCCGACGCCGATGGCGGCGCATTGCTCGTCGACTTGCTTCACGTAGCCGAGCCCGCTCGAAGGCGGCGTGTCGCGGCCGTCGGTGAAGGCGTGAATGAAAACCTGCGTGATGCCGTCGGCCTTCGCCTGGCGGAGAATCCCGTAAAGGTGCTCGAGCATGCCGTGCACACCGGCGTCGCTTACGATGCCCATGAGGTGAAGGCGGGAGCCGCGCGATTTCACGCGGTCGACGCAGGCACGCCAGACGGGGTTGGAGGCGAGTTTTTTCTCCGAGAAAAGTTTGTTCAGCCGCACGAGTTCCTGGTCGACAATGCGACCGGCGCCGATGTTTTCGTGGCCGACCTCGCTGTTGCCCATCACCCCGTCCGGCAGGCCGACATCGAGGCCGCTGGCCGCGACGAGCGCGAAGGGATAACGGGCGTGCAGCGCGTCGTCGGTGGGCTTCTTCGCGAGTTGGACCGCGTTGAAGGCGTTTTGGTCGGTGTGGGGATTCTTGCCCCAACCGTCACGGATAACGAGGAGGACCGGAGGACGCTTCGTGCTCATGAGTAAAGCCTCTAGGCATGAAGAGAGATAAGGCCGGGTAAAAGAAAAACCTCTGCGCACGTTTGCGCCAGCGAGTGGTCAAAAAATGCGTGATGGTGCCGAAGTTGGCAGCGTCGCTGCTAAACTGAGACTCCCAATGACGCTCATCATCCGAGATCAATTGGTGAACCCGCCGACGTGGTTCGCGTCGTTCCGGGATCTGACGCTGTATTGCAGTGTGTTTCTGAAGGCCGACGTGGTGATCGAATCCGAGGATCCTGATCCTTACGTAAGATGGATTCGACCGCGGGGCGGGATGGATTTCGTGGAGGACTTTGTGCGGCCCGGGAGCGAGGACGGAGTGCACCTCGACGTGGAGCACAATTTCCCGCGCACCGTCATCACGGATCGCATCGCGCCGGAAAATGTCCACCAGCTGATCCGCCGGATTCAGTTTTGCCGCGGCCTGGCCTGAGCAGAAGTAAAGGGCGCGTTCGAGCCGCCGGGCTTCGAGGGCCCCAGCAGGACATCGCGGAGCACGCGGATGAGTTCGGCGTGCTCGTAGGGCTTCGCCACTACACCGCGGAAACCATAGTTGCGATAGTTGGCGAGCACCGGATCGCTGGAGTAGCCGCTGGAAACGATCGCGCGCACTTCAGGATCAATCTCGCGGAGCTGGCTCAGGGCCTCTTTGCCGCCGATGCCACCAGGCACGGTCAGATCCATGATCACCAACCCGAAAGGCGTGCCGGCCTCGTGCGCGTTGCGATAGAGGCGAACGGCCTCGGCTCCGTCGGCGGCACACGTCACCTCGAATCCGCAGCGACGGAGGAGCGTCGATGCCATGGCGCGAATGACCTCCTCATCGTCCATGAACAGCAACCGGCCCGAGAGCGCGGCCGTCGTCGGCGGTGGAATCGCGCTCGCCGGCTCAGCCGGTTCTCCCGCCGCTGGCAGCCACAAGCGGAAGGTGCTCCCCTCCCCCAATTGCGACTGCACTTCGATGTGGCCGTCATGCTTGCGCACGATCGAATAGACAGCGGCGAGACCGAGACCGCTGCCCGCCTGTTTGGTGGTGAAATACGGATCGAAGATCCGCGAGAGATGGTCGGAGCGGATGCCCACGCCTGTATCCGAAATCTCGATGCACACGTAAGGTCCGGGCGTCAGCGCCGGATAATCGAGGCCTCCGATGTGCACGTTGCGCGCACGCAGCCGGACAGTGCCGCCCTCGGGCATCGCCTGCACCGCGTTGATCACGAGATTCTGCACCACGCGACCGATCTGTCCGCGATCCGCATCGGCCGGCCACAACTCCGGAGCGAGATCGAACTCGGGGCGCACGCGCGAGCCATGCAGCGCGAATGCGGCCATCTCCCGGATGATGTCGGCCAGTTGCACCGACGAGCGCACGGGTTCGCCACCCTTGGCGAAGGTGAGCAACTGCTGCGTGAGATCGCGTGCGCGCAGCGAAGCCGCCTCGGCACTTTGCAGGCTGCGGCCGGCCGGGGACTTCGGGTCCACATCGAGCTGGGCGAGCGAGATGTTGCCCATGATCGCCGTCAGGATGTTGTTGAAATCATGGGCGATGCCGCCGGCGAGGATACCGACGGACTCCAGCCGGGTCGCGCGCACGAGTTCTTGCTCGAGCCTCTCGTGCTCCGTGACGTCTCGAAGCACCAGCACGGTGCCGATCACCGTGCTGGCGGCGGAGTGGATGGGCGCGCAACAGCCGCGGACCATGCGCCAGACACCATTGCCACTGGAGAGGCGCGTCTGCGTCGGCAGGTCGGCGACGTGATCGCCTTCCGCCACTCGGCGGACCGGCACTTCGATCCGGCTGCCGGTGCGTTCATCCTCGAGCACGCAAAGCTCCACCACGGAACGCCCGATCGCCTCCTCGACCGAACGCCCAATCAGATGAGACGCCGCGGCATTCATGAACTGCACGACGCCGTCCACATCGGTCGTGATGACGCCTTCAGTCATGGCCCGCAGCGTGACGGCGAGCCGCTCCTTTTCGGCGGCGAGGTCTGCCTCCGCACGTTTCAAATCACCGAGGTCAACAAACACCATCGCGGATTGTTGCAGCTCGAGTCCACCCTCGCCGAGGGCGGACCACCAGCGCACCATCATGGGCCGAATCTCGCCGGCGAAGTCGCGCATCTCGAGCTCCGCTTCGAGGGTGTTTCGGCCTTGCGAGATGGCGATAATCGTGCGGCGGATCGCCTCCAACGCGGTGGGCGTCGCCAGGGCCACCCGGCGGCGGCGGAAGTCGTTCAGACCCCGCGCGCGGAGCATCTTCGCCGCGACTTCGTTGGCATCGATGACGCGCACCTCGCGAGCGGCCGCATGAATGCGGCGCGGATTCTCCTCGAGCCACGCCCCGATATCCTGCACGCCGGCGGCCCGGACCTGCTCGATCCATTGCCCGACGCGGGAAAAATCCGCCTCGATGATCGCGACCGGCGTATGCTGGAAAAGCGTCCGGAAGCGGCGCTCCGACTCCTGCAGCGCCAGCTCTGCCTGCCGGCGCACACTGATGTCAGTGATCACGCCGACGAGGCGGTATCTTCCCTCGCCGCGGGGGACGATCGCGACGACCTCGCGCAACCACGTCACCCCGCCGTCCGCGACCACGCGAAACTCCTGCTCGTAGCCCGACTCTCCCGACACGAGAGCCTGGAAGGAACGCTGGTGCATTTCAGGTAGCTCAGGCACTCGCAGTCGCGGCCAATCGAGGCCGTCCGGCGGCGGCTCGTCTCCGAACAGCCGACGGTAAAGCGCTGAACGAGGAGCGAACAATTGCCACGAAAAGGAGCCTCCGTCCCGGCGCTCCACGTCCGCCTGCCAGACGAGGCAGTCGGCGTGGTCGAGGATCTGTTGGAGCTGGGTTTCACTCGCCATTCTCGCCAACTCAGCTTCGCGACGAGCGGTGATGTCCGTGACGACACCGACCACTTCCCACCGGTCTTCCGCGATCTGGTGGATGCTCGTCTGTTCGGATAACCAGATCGCGCCCTCAGCCTTCGGCACGTGGAAGGTCTGCTCGTAACCCCGCAGGCGCGAACTAAAGGCCTGCGCCGCGCGCGTTCGCATCTCGGCCAGCTCAGGCACGCCCATCCGCTCCCAGTCGAGCGGCGTGCCTGACGACGGATCCTCGCCGAAGATTCGAGTATAGAGCCGGGAACGGGGGATGTAGACCGACCACTGAAACTCTCCCGCGGAATCGCGCACCACGTCTGCCTGCCAGATCGTGCAATCGGCGCGCTCGAGCAGTTGCGAGAGACGCTTCTCCACCTGCCGCCGCGCGAGTTCGGCATCGTGGCGGTCGGTCAGATCCGTGACGAGGCCGACCAGCAGCCATTCGTTCTCGGCCACTTGCCGGATGGACACGCGTTCGTTCAGCCAGAGATTCCGCCCCTCGCGCCTCGCTTGGAACTCCTGTTCGTAGCCCGGCGCTCCGGAAAGAATCGCGGTCGCGCTGCGCCGCGTCATCTCAGGCAGATCTGGCACGTCCAACAAAGTCCAGAGCTCCGCGCCCGCCACGTGCTCCCGCTCCCCAAAAAGAGCCGGGTAGAGCCGGGATTTTGGCAGATCGAAAAGCACCCACTGCAGCTTCCCCTCCTCGTGCACCACCCGAGCCCGCCAGAGAAGGCAATCGGCGCGGGAGAGGATTTCCTCCAATGTGCGCTCGCTCGCGAGCCGCGCCGCCTCTGCCTGCTGGCGCGCGGTGATATCGGTGACGATCCCAACCAGGTGCCATTCGCCAGGGCCGACGCGCTTGATCGTCGCCCGCTCGTGAAGCCAGAAAGTTCGCTCGCCGAGCTGGGCGTGGATGTGCTGCTCGTAACCCGGGGAATCGTCCACAATCGCCCGTGACGTCGTGAGCGCCATTTCCGCCCGACGCTCCGGCCCGACGATTCTGTCCCACGGCATCACCGGCCAGCGCGGCTCCGGGTCGCGCCCGAACAAGGTGCGATAAAGCGTCGAGGGCGGCACAGTTAACGCCCACTGCAACTGCCCATCCGCGGACATGAACACGCGCGCGTGCCACAACATGAAATCCGCTGACTCCACCACTTGCCGGAGCTGCGCTTCACTGACGCTGCGCGCCTCTTTCGCGAGCTGCTGTGACGACACATCCATCACGACCCCATCCAGCCGCCACGCGTCCGCGGAGACGCGCGAGATCGAGACCTTCTCATGGAGCCAGATCACCTCGTTTCCGAGGATCACGCGGAAGTCCTGCTCATAGCCGCCCAGACCGTGGAGAATCGAACTTCGACTGCGCGCCTCGATCTCCCGGAATTCGGGCACCGACTCCTCGGTCCAAGGCATGCCATCCTGCGGTCCGGAGGTCCCGGCTGCGATGCGGCGGTGCAGTTCGGAAGGAGCGATGAAGAATTGCCATTGCAGATCGCCTGCTCCGTCGCGGGTGACGCTCGCCTGCCAGACGATACAATCGACCGCAGAGAGTAGTTTTTGCAGCCGTTCGTGCGCCTCCCGCCGGGCCGCCTCGGCCTCCCGCAGCGCGGTGATCTCAATCGTGACACCCGTCAGCCGATACCTGCCCGCCCCCAGCGGGTCGATCGTCACACTCTCGCGCATCCAACGCGTCACGCCGTCGCGCACGAGGCGAAACTCAATCTGATAATCCGAGCGACCCTCGCGGATCGCCGCCCGGCAACCCTCGTCCATCGAGGCTTTGTCCGGCGTCTCGTAGCCCAGCCAGATTCGCTCACGCCGGGCTGGCAGATCGTCCGCAAACAAACTCTTCGTGAGGGCCGATGGCTGCACGATGAAGTCCCAGTTCCAGTTCCCCCCGCGCATCTGCATCGTTGCTTCCCACAGCAGGCACTCGGCGCGATCCATCATCAACGAGAGCTTCTTGAGCGGGAGTCGGTGCGAACGTCGGATCAGCCAGATCGACACCGCGAAAAACAACACAGCCGACACGATCACCGCCACCAACGGCGGGACCTGACCAAACATCACCTCCGAACCCCCGACAGTAGACGCTGCGACGCGAGTCCCGCTGCCGAGAAAGAGGACGCACGACAACCAGGCACAGCAGGGACGCGTGAAGCTGGGGATCATCGCGGGGGCTGCGTGCATCTCAATGTGCACAGCAGTGCTCTGTCCAGATGCAATTGGGCATGCTGACCCATCGGCACGCTGGGGCAGTGGCTTGAGCCTCACGCGTCCAGGCCGCCCGGTTTGACAAACGTGCCGATTGGCCGACGAATTCCGGCTCCATGCCCAAGCGCGCCGTCCTCCTCGTCAACCTCGGCTCTCCCGATTCCACGTCGATCCCCGACGTGACCCGCTACCTCCGCGAATTTCTCGGCGACGAGCGCGTGATCGACAAGCCCGCCCAGCCGTTTCGCTCGTTCCTGGTCAACCAGATCATCATCCGCAAACGTGTGGCCAATTCCGCGCACGCGTATCAGCAGATTTGGACCGACGAGGGATCGCCCCTGATCGTGGTGTCGCGCAAGGTGCGCGACAAGCTGGCGGCGACGCTCGGCGCGGAAACCCCGGTGTATCTCGCCATGCGCTACGGTTCGCCGTCGATCGCGTCGGTGATCTCGCAGATCGCCGCCGACGGCATCGAAGAGCTGCTCCTGTTTCCGCAGTATCCGCATTACGCAATGTCCTCGTGGGAGACAGTGGTGGTGAAGGTTTACGAAGAGGCCGCCCGCCTCGCGCCGCAGCTCCGCGTCGAGTGCGTGCAGCCGTTTTATCAGGATACCGATTACATCGAGGCGCTCTACGAGGTCTCGGCTCCTTATCTCGCCAAGCCGCACGATCTGGTGCTGTTCAGCTACCACGGCATCCCGGAGCGGCATCTGCGCGAGGCGGACTCCTCTCACGCCCATTGCACCATCGTGAACGACTGCTGCAACACGTGCTCGCCCCTGCACGCCACGTGTTACCGCGCGCAAGTCACCGCCACGACCCGAGCCTTGGTCGCACGCGCCGGCATCCCTGCCGACAAGCACAAGCTCACTTTCCAATCCCGCCTCGTCGGAGAGCCTTGGCTGTCCCCCTACACTGATCAGACGCTCGAGGAATTGCCGAAACAGGGGAAAAAACGCATCCTCGTCCTCTGCCCGGCCTTCGTCGCCGACTGCCTGGAAACGCTCGAGGAAATCCGCGGCGAAGGCCGTGACACTTTCCTCGAGGCCGGGGGCGAGTCCTTCGAACAGATCCCCTGCCTCAACGACCAGCCACCCTACATCGATTTCCTCGCCAACCGCGTGCGCAAGTGGCTAGCGTCCAGCCCGCGTTGAACGACACGCCACCCAGCGATCCAGTTGACCTGGCCGTGCCCCGCCCAAATGGCGAGCTCGCGGCTGTCTTCATTCTCGACGCGGCCGGGCGGATCACCACCGCGTCGGCCGCTGCACATGCACTCTGTCAGACCGGAGGCGAGGGTCTGCTCGGCACGCCGTTCGCGAGCCTCTTCGTCTTCGAGGTCGTCTCGGACGAGCCCGGCTGGCTTGCCGCCCAGTGGGAGGTATTGCTGGGCGCCACCCTCGATCAGGCCACCCTGCTTCAGGTTCACACACGCGACGGCGCCACGCGCAATGTCCATGTCCGACTCGAACCACTCGCAACACCGTCGTATCTGGCGACCGTTCAGCCCGTCTCGGGCTCGTCACCCCAGACCGATGCCGAAGGCCCAGGCATCTTCAATCTGCTCTCGCAGCACGGCGGCGCAGGATTCTTCGAACTCGATTTCACCACCGGTCGAGTCAGCTATTCGCCGGGCTGGAAGAGAATCCTCGGCTACTACGGCGCCGAACTGCCCGACACGCTGGAGACCTGGCGCGAGTTGATCCATCCCGACGATTCGGCCGCCGCCCCGGACCGCCTCGGTCGCAAGCTCACGGTGGGCGCTCGCGCGATCAATCTCGAATTCCGCATGCGCCATCGGCTCGGCCACTGGGTGTGGATCCAGTGCATCGGCGTGCAAGTGGTCACGGCCAGCGGCACGCTCGAGCGCGTCGCCGGCATGCATCTCGACATCACCGAGCGCAAGGAGCTCGAGGAAGCCAGTGTCGCCAGCGACGAGCGCCTCGAACAGCTCGGCACGGTCGGCCCGCTCGGAGTCTTCGACCTCGATTTCGCACACCAGCGATTCTGGTTCTCGCCCGGCTGGTTCAAGCTGCTCGGCTATCGCGCCGACGAGCTCCCCCACGCGCTCTCCACCTTCGTCGCGGCAGTGCCCCCGGAGGACCTGCCCGGCGGGATCGAGACGTGGCTGCACATGCGTGCGCCGGGCCTCACC
>JAEYQF010000297.1 GCA_023410155.1 Verrucomicrobiota bacterium
GCGGAATTGTTCGCCGTCTGCGACCAGCACCTACTCACGCGCGCCGACGAACCGTTTGCGCTCGAGCCGCATCCCGGCGTCATCGCCCGCCCCAACTGCGAAACTTCCCGCGGCATCTCCGCGGACGGTTGTTCGCTCGAGAGCATCACCGCGTAAGGAAAACGTGCGCGATTCGCGCTCGCGTGCGGTATGAGTCGCGCCAACGGGTGGCGCGACGCGAGACGCTACATCACTCGAGCCCGAGCACCTGCCGCCCGACGGGGGAGATCATCTGGGGGGTCCATTGCGGATCCCACACGATGTGCACTTTCGCCGTTTTCACGTTGGGCAGCGCTGCAATTTTTTGCCGCGCGTCTTCCGCGATCACCGGCCCCATGCCGCAGCCAGGAGCCGTGAGCGTCATCTTCACCTGCACGTCGTGTTCACCGTCGGGCGAAGTATCGATCGAGAGGTCGTAGACGAGACCGAGGTCCACGATGTTCACGGGGATCTCGGGATCGAAACAGGTTTTCAAAGCTTCCCACACGGCCTCTTCGCTAAACTCGCCCGCGGCGGCCGTGGTGGCCGATTGGGCCACGTAGCCCTCGATCGCCACGGCGTCGTCCGCCGCAATGCGAAAGAGCCCATGATCGGTGCGCACCGTCACGTTTCCGCCCAGCGTCTGGACGATGTAAACGTCGTCGCCCGCTTTCAGCGTGGCGGGAGTGCCGGCGGGGACGGCGGTGGCGGGACAGTCGCTCTTGAGTCGATGATTGGCCATGGAAAGTGATTTAGCGGATCGTAATCTGAATCGGCAGTCGCGCGTAAACACCCTGCGGATCGTTGAACGAGTTCAACACCTTCAGCTCCGAGCGCAACCGCGCCTCCACTTCGCCCAGCACACCGGTAGCCCGGGCGTTGTTGGGGGCCATCTTCTCCACCATCTCGGCGATCGCCTCCGCGAACTCTTTCTTCCGCGGGAACTCGACCAGGCGGTAGCCGGAATTCAAACCGGCTTTCTCTGCGGCAAACGCGATCGCGGCATCGAGGCCACCGATGTCGTCGACGAGGCCGAGCGCTTTCGCCTCCGTGCCGGACCACACACGCCCCTGCGCGATCTCCTCGACGTGAGCGCGATCAAGTTTCCGCCCATCCGCGACTTTGCCGATGAACTCGCCGTAGATCCACTCCACCATGCCCTGGAAGATCGCCATTTCTTCCTCTGTCTTCGGACGCGCGATCGTCAAAGCGTCCGCAAACTTGCCCGTTTTCACTCCGTCGAACGTGAGGCCGAAGTTGTTGGCCAGCCGCTGCACGTCGAATTGGATGCCAAACACGCCGATCGATCCCGTGATGGTGGAGGGCTCCGCAAAGATCCGATCACTGTAGGCAGAAATCCAATACCCGCCCGACGCCGCATACGAGCCCATGGAAACCACCACCGGCTTCTGCTCCTGCGCCAGTCGCACTTCGCGCTGGATCGCTTCCGAAGCGGACACGCTTCCGCCGGGGCTGTTTACCCGGAGCACGATGGCTTTCACGCTGTCGTCCTGCCGAAGGTTTCGCAGCTCACGCGCGAAACGCACGCCGGCCACGCGTCCAGGCTGGTCCGAGTCGCCGTCCACGATGTCGCCCTCGGCATAGACGATCGCGATGCGACCGCGACCACCGGAGGCAGCCGCTGCCGCCTTCGACGCGAGAGCAGGCTCCGCCGCGTCCTTGGCCACCCGCGAATAATCCGCGAGCGACACTTGCTTGAAAGTTTCCTCACCCAAACTCCCCGTCTCCCGCTTCAGCCCGTCGATCACCTCGTCGCGATAGGCGACACGCGTGATGAGTCCGCCTTTGAGCGCCGCTTCCGGTCGCACGAGGCCTTCGCTGTCAACGAGTGACTGCAGCGCTTCCGGGGAACTGCCGCGACTTGCGCTCACGTCGTTCAGCACCACCTCCCAGACATCGTCGAGCAACTGCTGGAGCTGCGCGCGGCTTTCCTCGCTCATGTCCGTTCGCGTGAACGGCTCCACGAAGGACTTGTAGCGCCCCACCCGTGCGACCTGCACCCCGATCCCGTATTTCTCGAACGCGCCTGCGAAGAACATCGGCTGCGCCGCGAGGCCGGGCATCAGGATCAAGCCGTAGGGATCGAGCACGATTTCGTCAGCCGCCGATGCCAGATAGTAGTCACTCGTCAAAGCGTAGGTCAGGTAAGCCTTCACCGGTTTGCCCGCCGCTTTGAACGCTTCAATCGCGGCGCGGATCTCCTTCAGTGTGCCAAAACCCGGCGCCCCGGCGGAAAGCTCCGGCTGATCCCCGCGAATCAGCAAGCCGGCGATGCGGTCGTCGTTGGCCGCCGAACGCAACGACCGCGTGATCGTGCGCAGTTGCAGCGTCGGGGTCGGTTCTTCGCCGAACAGCCGCAGGTCGACCACCGGAGGCGCGTCCGTCACGCGGTTCGAGAGGTCCAGCACCAGATACGAGCCACGCTCAACCTCCACCGTTTTCTCGCGCTTACCGGCCATGGCGCCGAGCGCGATGAAGAACCCCAACAACAACACCGACCCTCCGATGGTGAAGATGACGAGGGCCACAAACGAACCGAGCAACGACGTGAAAAAGTTCTTCATACGTGTGCCGCGACCGTAGTCGCTTCGAGTCGTTCCTCCAGTTAAATGAGGACGGGCGGTCTTCCACCGCGTCCGACGGCGCGAGGCACGTTTCCCGCTTGTCACCCGCACGACCGAGCGACCTGTTGCACCTTGTCCCGCCCACACCATACTTCCGCGCCCATGAGCGAGCAAAAGGACCTTCTCACCACCAACCGCAAGGCCCTCACCATTAATCTCGACGAGCCGAAATACGGCACGTTTGCCGAGATCGGCGCCGGGCAGGAGGTCGCCCGCATCTTTTTCCAGGCCGGGGGCGCGTCCGGCACCATCGCGAAAACGATCTCGGCTTACGACATGACGTTTAGCGACGCGATCTACGGCAAGGCTCCGCGCTACGTCTCCCGCGAACGCCTCGGGCTCATGCTCGAGCACGAATATCAACTGCTCATCGAGCGCCCCTCCGCCACGCGCGGCGAGCGCACGACGTTCTTCACCTTCGCCGACACCGTCGCCGCGCGAAACTACAAGGGCACCAACGAGGCCCACGGCTGGATGGGCATCCGCATCCAGACCGAACCCGGCGGCACACCCTCCGAAATCGTCCTTCACGTGCGCATGTGGGACAAAGAAAACGTCCTCCAGCAGGAGGCCCTCGGGATCGTGGGCACCAACCTCATCTACGGCGCCTTCTACTACCGTGACGATCTCCGGCGCTTCACCGAATCGCTCCTCGACAACCTCCGGCCCGAGCGCATCGAGATCGACATGCTGAAGTTCAGCGGCCCCGCGTTCGCCAACGTGGACAACCGCCTCATGTCCCTCTACCTCGTCCAATTCGGCCTCACCAACGCCGTCATGTTCGGCCCCCAGGGCGAGGTTCTGCAGCCTTCCGAGGTCCTCTACAAAAAAGCCATCCTCGTCGAACGCGGCAGCTTCCGCCCCGTCACGCACGTCAACGTCGACATGCTCAACTGCGCCGCCGCGCAGTTCGTGCAGGAGCCGCTCGTGAAGGGGAAAGAGATCGTCGTGCTCATGGAGATCACGATGAACAACCTCCTCGCCGCCGGCTCACTCGACGCGCAGGACTTCCTCTCCCGCGTCGATCTCCTCAGCGACCTCGGCTTCACCACGCTCATCTCGAACTACTCCGAGTATTACCGCCTCACCTCGTATTTCCGTCGCTACACGAAAGTGTTGATCGGCGCCGCGATGGGCATCAAC
>JAEYQF010000008.1 GCA_023410155.1 Verrucomicrobiota bacterium
TGTGACGACTTCGTCGAAGGTGCGGGGATCGTTGAGCGGCACGTCGAAACCGTGCACCAGCAAGGCCGCATGAAGCGGTCGCTTCCCGGCCAGCGGTGAAAGATGCGTGTGGCGGTAAATGCTGAACGCGCCGTCTACTCCGCCAGAGAAAGCGGTGATACCCGATTCCGAGCGCTGGAAACCCGACGGTGAAAAGACGCGATCGGCCTCCAGATCCACCGGAGTGAAGTCGCGGGGATGGAACGCGCAGAACGCCGACTGAAAATCCGCGAGATTCGCGAGCAATGTCGACGACACCGAGCCCCGCACGCGAAGGCGGCGGCCCTCCCGCATGGCATAGAGGAGTGTGGCAACGACGAAGGGATCCGCGAGGCGCGTGAGCCGCGGGCCTTGGTGAGCGGGGAAGCGAAACCAGAGCCGAATCGAGCGCCGGTCGCTCAGTTCGAGACGGGCGCCGAAGCCGAGCAGGTCTTGATCGAGATGGACCGGCTCCTCGACCCAGAGGTCAATGGGAGGCTGCGGGGTGACCAAGCGCATGGGAGGGCGGGGGGACGTGGAAGAGGAAGGGCGCGATGGTATCTGCGAGGCTTCGCGCGGTTTGACGGATTTCATAACGTTCTTCGAAACATTGGCGCGCGGCGTCGCTCATGCGGATGCGCACTTCAGGCGGGAGCAGATGCCAGCGCCGCAGCAGTCGGACCGTGCCATCGAGCGTGTCTTCGGCGACAAAGCCCGCACCGTCCTGCGCGATCTCGGCGGAGATATTGACCTTGTCGGAGATGAGCACGGGAGTGCCCACTGCGAGCGCCTCGGCGACAGCGATGCCGAAGTTCTCCTGATGAGATGGCAGAACGAAAGCGTCGGCGTCGCGCAGGGCGCCGACCTTGGCATCGCCCGTGAGCATGCCCGTCCACATCACTTCTCCGCGACACGGGACGCGCGCGGCTGCAGCACGGAGCTTGCGTTCCCAAGTGGCGTCGCTGCACGGACCGGCGATGACAAGCACCGGAAGGGTTTGCCCGGACATCGCAGCCTCGGCGGCGAGTTGCGCATACGCATCGATGAGCAGGTCGACACCTTTCTTCGGGTGCACCCGGCCGAGGAAAAGCCAGAACGGGCGACCTCCCAATGTGGGCAACGCGTCGCGAAAGGCGGCGCTTTGCCGAGCGGGATCTCCGGTGGGTGCGGCGGTGCCATAGGCGACGATCCGTTCGCGCACTTGATAAGGTTGAAAACTCGAGCGGGCCAGCCGGCGTTCCTCACTGCTCGTGAACAGCACTGCGGCGGCATCGCGTAGCACCCGCTTTTCGCAGAGCTGCCAATAGAGCCACTTTTTGATGTGTTTCAGCGGGTAGGCCTGGCGAAACCACGGATCCAGCATGCCGTGCGGGAAAACAAAATACGGGCGCACGCCTCGCGCGTGACGGCGGACGGCCCGGCCGTGATATTGCCACAATCCGTGCACGAACACGGCGTCGAAGCGCTCGACGTTGGCTGCGAGCCACGCGTCGAGTTTCCGGTTGTAGCCGTAGCCCGGTGGCGTGGGTCCGAGGGCGTGAAGTGGAGCCGGGGCGTTGAACGCGTGCGCTTCAGCCGGATCGTCGAACGAGACGAACTCTGTCTCGTGCCCAGCCTCGGCGAGCACGGGCGTGACCGCCTTGAGTCCGGCGGACGGTCCGCCGTGACGAGGGTCGAGCGTGGCGATGACACGAAGCAGTTTCATGCGGCAGTGAGTCCGGCAAACGTCATCGCGGCGTAGCGATCCGCGTAGCGCTGGAGCATAAGATCGGGATTCCACTCGGCGGCGCGCGCGAGCCCGCGCGGAATCAGCTCACGCCGACGCGGCCAAAACGCGGCGATCTGCGCGGCAGCGCCCATCGGATCCGCAGGGTCGATGTATTCTGCCGCCTCGCCCCCGACCTCAGTCATGGGGGCGCGGTTTGACGTCACGACCGGACAGCCGCTGGCCTGCGCCTCCGCGACCGGCCACCCGAAGCCTTCGTGCCAGGACGGAAAAAACAGGAACTGCGCGAGCGAGTAGAATGCGTTGAGATCCTGGTTGGAGAGATTTTGCAGCGACAGGAGATTCTCCCCGATCCCGAGTGAGTGCGCGTGGGCGGCGAGCTCGGCGGACAAAGGTTTGCCCACCATGACCAGCCGGGGGAACGGGCGCAGCTTCGAGCGGAGATGCGCATAGGTCTCGATGAGCCCACGCCGGTTCTTATACCACTGGCCGCCGCCGACGTTGAGGATGTAACCGCGTTCGTGCCGCTCGAGCAGGTCGGCCGGATAACCGCGTTCTCGGAGGGCGCGCGCGATCCGGCCTCGCGCTTCATCCAGCGACATCGGGCGATAAGGATAATTGAGCCCGATCGGAATGACCTCGCACCGGCTCTCCGGGACGCGAGCCAGACGACTGACGTCGAGTGCCGTTTGCGTGGAGCAGCAGACGATGTGCGGCAGGGTCGCGATATGGCGGAGGATCCACTCCTGGTAACGCTTGGCGCGGGCTGAAAGGCGCTGCTGCGGAAACTCGCCGCGAGCGGCGCGTATTTGCAGCAAGTCGTGGCACGTGCCGATGAGCGGCAGCCCTTGGAACAGTGGGGCGTAAACGGCGTTGGCGTGGTCGACGATGTGCACCACGTCGGGGGCTTGCGTGAGGCGTTTCAGTCGCAGGCGCACCCGGGACGGAAACGCGACGAATTTGTCGAAATACCCCAGATACTTCGCGGGACCGTCGTAACGATAACGCCGCAGCAGGCGCGCGACCACCGGCTCCGGCGCCCACGATTCCACCTCGTGCCCGCGGGCTCGCATGCCGTCCGCGAGCAATTGCTCGAATCGCAACATGCTCTCCTGCCGGTCCGGCCGGAAATTTCCGATGAGGATGATCTTCATTCGCGCACGAGACTGAACGGCATTCAGGCCACGTGTTCCGGCGGGCGGTGGCGGTGACGAGGGTGATGCCGGTGCTCTGCGTGCGGGTCAGCCCCGGGTTCTTCCTCTGCTTCGCCGTCGTCTTCGTCTGACTCCTCTTCCTCCTCCTCGTCGTCGTCGTCATCCTCGTCGAGCGGGTGCTGCGCCGCGCCGAGCGTGAGTCCGGCTCCGAGCACGGCGAAACCGAGGATGGTCGGCGGGGCCCACTGGTATTGCGCCACGGCAACGAAGGTCGCGGAGAACAGCAGGATCGGCAGGTTATCGCTGTGGGAAATCAGCGTGCGGAAGGCTTTCCATCCGAGGTGCAACGTGATGGCCAGGCGGAGGAAAATGAAGGCGCCGCCGAGCAACGGCCCCAGCTCCATGAAGATCTTGCTCCATTCGTCCTCGGCGAGGAAGAAGCCGAGTCGACCCTGCAACAGGCGGGCGCCAACGTTGGAACCGACGCCGATGCCGAAGCCGAAAAACGGTGACATCATCGCGTTCTGAAACGGGACCGTAATGACGCCGCTGATACGCCCGATGATGCTGCCCCATGCGTCGCCATCGCTGCCTGCGGCTGCGGTTTCCCAGCGGCTCATGAACACCTCGGTGCCTTGGTGAAAGATCGGCAGGAACGAAACCGCCACGGCCACCACGCCCAAGCCGACACCCGCGCGCAGTATTGCGCCAAAGCTGGCAAGCCCGGTTAGGGGCAGCGTGGCGATGAACGCCGCGATTGTGATGCCGGTCCCCAGCATCACGGTGCGGCTGATCGAGACCGGCAGTGCGACGAGGATGGCGAGGCCGCATCCGACGAGCACGGGCCACCAGAGGCGCCGCCGCTGGCTGACCTGATGCAGGAAGATCGCGGCCACGAGCGGGAAGAAGAGCTGCGGGCCGGTGATGAAAGAGAAGAAGCCCGGGGGCCGGATCTTGCCGTCGGCGCCGAAAATCTGGCCGCCTTCCTCGCTGCCCACGCCGCGATTGATCGGGGCACTCATCGGCGACTGGAACTGCCAGACCATCAGCAGCGTCATCGGGATCGCGAGAAACAGCAGGAAGGAGCACAGCTTCTCGATGTCCCGGCGGTTCATCACTTCCGCGATGATCCAGATCAATGGCAGGTGGAAAAAATCTATGCGGATCCCATAAAGGATCACGAGCAAGTTGGTCTGCCCTGCGATCAGACTCGCCACGCCTGAGCCGAAGGCGAGCACCCCGGAGAAGATCACGAATCCGTTGAACGGGAAGCGCCCACTGAAAAACGCCATCGCGTAAATGATGGCCACGACCGGGTCGCGGATGACCAGCAGCGGATCAGCAAGCGAGGGCAGCACCCACTTGCGCAGCGATCCCTCGAAAATGAGGAGGATCGCGTAGACCCAGATGAGGCGCTTGATGTTTTTCTCCATGAATCAGCGGCAGCTCACGGCGGAACTCACGCAGGCGGCGACCGAGTCGCCGTAGTGCTCCCACGTAAACGACCGGGCGCGCGCGGTGGCGGCTTCGCTCATGGCCCGCAGTCGCGCGGGTTCGTTGCGCAGCAGAAGAAGCTTTTCCGCGATAGCCTCCGAGGAACGGATCGGCACGATGTAACCCTCGACTCCGTCCGTGATCAGGTCCGGGCCGGCCGTGTGCGCCGTGGTGATGATGGGCAACCCCATCGCCATCGCCTCGAGCAGCACCAGGCCGAAGCCTTCGAACAGGGATGGAAATACGAACACATCGTGTCGCGCCATCTCGGAGAGCACTTGGGAGTGGGGACACGTCGGAATCCAGCGGACGTCGCGCAGTTCGCGATCCAGCGCCTCGCACGAGGCTTGTCCCCGATTGCCGATCACCGTGAGGGTGGCGGCCCCACGGAGGGAGCGCAGCGCCTCGAACAGATAACTCAGGCCCTTGCGCTGACTCAATCCACCTACGAAGAGGACGCGCAGGTGACCTTTGGTTTCCCGGGGCTGGGCCGATGCGAGCGCAGCCGCCGGAGTCGGGGCGCCATAGGGCAGCACTACGACCGGCGCGGAGAAGCCTGGCGCGTGCGTGAGCGTGCTCAAGGTGAAGGAACTCGCCGCGAGCACCAGATCGGCCTGCGCGAGTTCCGCATCCTTCCGGTCGGTTTTTTGCGTGCTGTCGCGATTGCCCGCGAGCGTCGACGCCCATTCAGGCAGACGCTGCGCTTCCTCCTGCAGGATCTCCCGGGCGGCACGCCAATAGCCGATCGGCAGATCGTAGACGCGCAGCATCCCGCGCTCGCCGGCGGCGCGGAACGTGAATTCTGCTCCGTCTTCATAGGCGTAGACCGTGTCGAATTTACCCTCGGTCGCGCGCCGTGCGACGGCGCGATCGAGCGAGCGATAGACCGCATCCACACTGAATGGGCCGCGCTCGTGCCGCACGAGCGCACGCAATCCTGCGCGCGGGGCGAGCAGACGACCCAGCTCGCGAAACGGGACACTGCGCAAATGCGGTGCGAGCTCAGCCGGATAAGAGCGCCGGCGCAGCTGCCGGTGCACCGCGCCTGGAAGCAGGCGCCCGAGGACACGAGGCTCGCGATAGTTGAGACTCGTCCAGAACTCACCGAGCAGACCGGCGCGGGCGAGACCCAGCGCCGCCTGGCGAACATTGGCATTTCCGGTAGGATGGGAAAAGAGAACCATGGAAAGAGAGTTCAGGCCGCGGAGGTGGCGGAGCACTGGGCGGACATTTCGCGCTCGAGCCAGGCCGCGAGGCGTTCGGCAGAGACGGTGAAATCGCGGCGGCGGCCGGTGATATCGGGCTGGGATGGGCGGTGCTCTCCGTCGGCGAGCAGCACCGTGTGACTCAGCCCGCAACGCGCTGAGATCATCCAGTGGTAAACGGCGAGCCACTGGGGTGGAGCGATCTCGAGCACCCGGGCGCCCGGTGGGGCGAAGACGAGATTGGCGAACGCGGCGCCGGATGCGCCCGCGATCCACTCCGCCTCCGCGAAAAGGCTGGCCTGACTCGCCACATCCATCGTGCCGGTCGTCACGATTTCGAATCCGTGGCGCTCGAGGATCGGTAGCAGTTCATGCTCGTTGAGCAGGCGGCGAAAACCGGCATCGCGACGGGTGAGGAAAATCCTGCGCCCGCGGGTCGTCCTGCGCGGCAGCAACAGTTCGCGCAGCGCGCTCACATCTTCGGCCGGCATGGCCTGGTTTGTCGGCTTCAGCCACGGCACCACGAGAGAGTCGACGCAGACATGATCGTCGCGCTGGAGCGGTTGGATCTGCGCGTCGGTAAAGCCGCACCGATGCAGCGTCTCGCGCTGGAAGGTCCGGCTGCACGCATTCACGAAGACGTGCGAGAAACTCCGTGGCTCGAAACCCGCACGGCGTGCCAGCAGCACGCGGGGAAGCAGGTCGATCATCCAGTGGTGAAAATTTGCGTCGGCTTCGGGCGTGACCAGGTAAAGCGCACGACCGGCCACGCGCCGCGGCGCGGGCAGCCGCGCGCGATTCCAGATGTCGTGGAGATGGGCTCCCCACGGATCGCGGCTGAAATCCGGCACGAAATCGTCCTGACGAGTGAGAACCGCCCCAAACGGGGAACTCCAGAAACGTCCGTCCTCCAGTTCCGCGACATAGCTCGTGTAGGCCGGCTCGGTGGCGCGAGCGCGGAAGAACTCGAGCGCGGACGGGTCACCGGCCAACTGCGGGAGGGGACGCACGAATGGCTGCGCGCGGTCGAGCACGGTCACTCGCACTCCATCGCTCGGGCGTGCGTGCAACGGATCCGCCAGGCGATTTGACGGGAGGTGCAGCGCGCGACGCAGCGCAGCGACCGAGCGCGGCATCGCGAGTGCGCGGACGCGGCCGCGCCGTGCATGGTAGGCAGCGGTCTTCGCGAAAGTGCGGAGGCTCATGTCGCGAAGGCTTCAGTGCGGCGCGAGAGCATCGGCCGCAGACGATCGTAGTAGAACGAGAAGAGCGGAGATGGCAGGCCCACCCGCAGGAGCTGGAGATAGAAGCGCTGGTTGCGCCACGGCCGGATCGGTTCGTAGCCGCGCCGCCGCGCGTAGGAGTTAAAGATCTTCGCGCGCATCAGCGTCTGCCGAAGCTGCAGGGTGCGCGAGCGAGCCTTCAGGGAGTCGGAACTCGCGTGACGACGCCAGAAGGCGTGGCAAGTTGACAGCGTGACGACCGAGCCAAACAGCGGTGCGATCATGCTGAGCCGCGTGTCGGTCCAGAGTCGCAAGCCATCGGAGAGATCGAGCGGCAGGATCTGCGCGAGGTAGCCGCGGGAGAACGCGAGAGAGCTCGTGGGATAATAGAAATCCACATCCTGTTGGCGGTAGATTTCCCGCAGGTGCTGGCGCACGTGTTTTCGCGGTTCGGTGCTCGTGCCGAGCGGTGCGCCGGAGGCGTCTATTTTCACCATCGGCCCATTGATCAAGGCGACATCCGGGGCGCTCAGGTAGGCGCGCGTATAGGTTTCGATCTTGTCGGGCAGGAAGCAGTCGTCGCCATCGAGCAGGAACACGAGATCGCCCGTGCTGCGTTGAAATGCCGAGTAAATGGCGTGCGCCTGCGAGAGATGGGCGGGGCGCGGCTGACGAGGCCCGGCGATCACCGTGATGTATTTCGAGAAGCGGCGCAGCCGCTCCAGCGTATCGTCTTTGCTGCCGTCGTCGTAGACGATGATTTCGTCAGGCCGGCGGGTCTGGTCGAGTAGCGAGACGATGCACGCTTCGATGAAGCGGCCCTGATTATAGGTGTTGATCAGGACGCTGGTGCGAACGGTCGCGACGGGGTGGAGCGTCGTGGCGTCGGTGCGACCCTGATCCTGAGGCACCCGGAACTCCGGTGCGGTGTCAGCCGATCTCATTCGCGGCGAGCGGGGTTGCGAGCGGACCGGGGGCAGCGGGACGTTCCAGGAAGGCGGCCCACGCGGCCGTGACCGCCTGCGGAGAGAAGACGCGATCGTATAGCCGGCGTTGTTCGCAGCGCGATGTTTCGCCGGCGCGCAATCGGCGCGCCATCTCCCGCGCGGCGCGCGCGAGAGAGTCGAGATCGTGCCCATTGGAAACCAGCAGGCAATTGGCGGAGCTGAGCGCGATCTCCCGCGTGCCACCGCGATCGGTCGCGATCCAAGGCAGACCCGCCGACATGCCCTCGATCAGGCTGAGCGGCATGCCCTCGTTGTGGAGGGAGAACAAGACCAGCGCGTCGGTCGTGCGCAGCGCCGGAGCCATGGCGCCCATGCCGGCGAACGGACCATGATAGACGACGTTCGGATAGTTGCGGAAAAGCTCCTCGTCGTAACCGGCGCCTGCACCGTGGATGTGCCACCTGATGTCCGAAAGCGAGGCGCGTCGGCTCAAGGCCAGGATCGCATCGATACCCTTTTCCGGCACGAGCCGCCCCATGAAGGCGAAGTTCAACGGCTGCTCGGCCGTGTAGCTGATCTCCTCGACTTGATCGGCCGGCATCGCGGCCGAGGTGAGATAGGGTAGGAAGCTGACGTCGCGCCGCTGCAACGCGCTTTCGAGTGCGGCCTGCGTCGCCCGACTGCAGGCAATGATTTCGCCGGCGCGACCGATCACGTGGCGGAAAATGGGAGACCACGATCCCTGCTCGTCTTCGTCCGCCGCCGTGTGGTGATGGTGGACGATTCGCGTGCGGGCCCGACCGGCGAGCCACACGAGACGCGAAAGTGCGCTCTGGCCGTTGGTGTAGATGACGTCCCACTGGGTGCGACGCAGCGCGACGGATTTTTGCAGGAGCCACCAGGCCTTGCCCACCGCGGCGGAGCGGCGCCGGGCGTGACCGCGATCGATTGCCAGCTCGTGCAGCAACACGCCATGGTTCTGCAGGCCGTCGCGCAGTTCACGGCCCAGCGAATTGCTCGTGGTGAGCATCTCGACATGATGTCCGCGCGCGGCGAGCGTGTTGGCGAGGCCACAGACGTGGCGCTCCATGCCGCCGTAGGGCGCCATCTGGGGAGCGTAGAAGAGGAAATTCATGCGGGAAGCGGGCTTTCGGCGGGTTGCGCCGACAGCGCGGAAAGGAAGCGGTTCGTGATGACAGGCAGTCGTGCGACGGCGGCGCGGCGAGATTCGAGCCAGCTGGCGGCGGCGGAGGGCGGCACGTGCTCGAGTCGGGCGAGCAGCGGCTCGTCCGGTTCAGCGGTCAACAGGTTCGAGGCGAGTCGCCAGTCGTCTCGGGGCACGAGCACGGGCAGGCCGTGTTCACACATCGCGGCGGCGCTTCCGCTCTTTTCGATGAGTGCCCACGGGTGCGTGGCGATGCCGAAGTCGCTCGCCTGCAGAAGCGCAGAGACTTTGGCCGGCGGCAGTTCGCCGGTGATGACAATAGGGATGTCCGGGTTCTGGCGCGCGAGGCGGGCGAGTGATCCGGTTGCGGCGCCGCCGATCCGGCCCACCGCGAGCAGCACTGCGCTGCGCCCGGCGGAAACGGCGGCCGCGCGGAGCCACCGCAGGGTGGCGTCGGCATCCCATTGCGGATGCACGGTGCCAAACGTCACCGCGACCCATCGCGGCGCCAGTGGGAGGCGCTGACCGGCGACGGAATCGAGCACCTCTTCGGCATCGCCGGGCGCGCACAGCGCAATCGGGATGTTGCCGAAAAGCGGCAGTCGGCTCGCGGGGAAGCCTGCGGCGCGGAGCACGCTTTGGTAAGTCGGATTGGACGTGTGAAGCACGCGAGGCTGAAGGTGCCGCAGAAAATCCAGGAGGCGCGGCTTCTGCCAGCGGCCAACCAGCCGCGCTTTCCACGGTTCGCCTGCGGCAAGGCCGATCCAGAGCTCGTGCACCATCACATGCGTCGGCCAGCGGCGGGTCACTTCGGCCAGGGCCCGTGCATCGCGCGGAATGATACCTTTGGGATGAAGTCCGTAACTGACGACCTGCCAGCTGACCCAATCGGGCGCAAATTCCTCGAGGACCTCGCGGAGGCGGGTCGCGCGTTCCGCCCACGGCAGGGTGGACAGGAGATGCACACAATCGCGATCGGGAGTCGCCGGCCGTTCATTGACCGCGATCAGAAGGCAGGTGTGTCCCTCGCTGGTGCACGATGCGGCGAGCTGTCGGACGTAATCGCCCACGCCGTCGCGGCCGCTGGCCAGGGAACTGCAAAGGAACGCGATTTTCATCGAATGATCACGCGCGACGGTAGAGCCGGCCGAGCAGGGCGGCCGCGAGGAGCGAACAACGGAGACGTTGCAGCTGCGATTGTCGGAAAACAGGAACCGGCCCGTTGGCGTAGCGGAAGAATGCTTTTTGCGCGGAGCTCGGCGGCGTGCCGCGCAGGGCGGCGCGCAGGAACCCGCCGCTCCAGGGTTTGTGACGGCCGACGGCGTGGGCGAGCAGATGCCCGCCCGGCGCAAAACCCATCGATTCGGGACCGGCTCCGTTGATGGGCGCGGAGCTGCTCATCAGGGCGAGGTTGAGAGCGTCCTGATCGGTCGAGTGGAAGAGTGCGTTGGGCCCGGAGAGTTTCAATTGCGACGCGGTGCCAGACACCGTGATGCAGAGCGAGTTCACCCGCCGCCAATGCTCCAACAGCGGCGCTTCCGCACGGGGCAAACCAATGAAGCCGGCGTTGTAGTAGCGGTCGAGCTGCCGCGTGACCTCGATCGAGTTGGATCGAAGGAAATCACCCCAGCGTAAACGATACGGGTGCCGCGCGGGGATGTAGTTGTTCACGTCCTCGCAGAGCGCTACGCCATCAGCTGCCCATCGCGAAAGAACCTCCCACGGGGCGATCGTCACGATGTCCGGATCGAAATAGAAGACCTGGTCGGCGTATCCATTATCCAAGGACAGCAGCGTCTGCAGGAAGTCCGGCTTGTGATAGGTGAGGTGCACGGCCGTATCAACCTGAACGAAACGGACGTCCATCACGGCGCGGCTCGCTTCCGCCCACTGAGGCACCGGTCCGCGATGTCCGCAGACGAAGGTCCCGCGAAAACCTGCGGCGTGCAGGGAATTGAGGAGCGCGGCGGCGCCGGTGTGGTAGCCGCCTTCAAACAAGGTTCCGACGATGGCTTTCATGATTGTAGTCCGACGGGTGAAGAAGAGGAGAAATCCAAGACGGGCTGAAACTCGCCGCGGGCGAAGCGCCACCACGCGAAGCTCCGGCGCATGCCCTCCGCAAACTTCACCGGCGGGCGATAGCCGAGCACGCGGTGGGCGCGCCCAAACGGGAGCTTCCATGCCGACCGTTGCAGCTCGGCCATCTCAGGAGTCAGACGCGGCTGGGCCGGCGCCGGCAGCGTCCAGGTCTCGGAGGAAGCCGGAGTGTTCCAGGCCTTGAGGAGCGACTTCGTGCGCTGCTTCAACGTGGCAGGCACCAGCGGGAGTGCGCGTTGAACGACCGGACTGGCAACTGCACGCTCCGCCCGATCGCGCCACGTGGGCGAGAACCCGGGCAGCTCCTGCACGTCGTGCAGCGAGCGGGGGGAAATATCCAGCTCGAGCGAGGCGGTCAGATACAGCTCTGCCCAGGTCACAGTCTCGGCGTCGCCCACCAGATAGGCTTGCCCGGCACCATTTGGAGCCTCCGCACAGAGGAGCACGGCATGCACGAGGTTGTCGACATACACGCCGTTGAAAATCCCGAGGCCGCGGCGGTAGAGCCAAGCCTCGCCCGCCGCGAGATCCTCCGCGACGCTCGCGGTGAACGGAGAACGCGGACCATACACCAGACCGGGGCGCAACGCGTAGCCGGCCAAACCGAGTCGATGGCAGTCGCCGAAGAAACGCCGCTCGGCATTCCCATGCGCCGCGTCGACGGGGAGAGCGGGAGAGGGTTGAAGGGGCGATGTTTCATCCGTATCCGGTGCCGGGTTGCGCCCATGAACGAAGGCGCTGCCGATGTGGATCACACGCGACACCCCCGCAGCCGCCGCCGCTTGGCAGACCAGCGTGGGCGAGCGCTCCACCTCCGACGGACCGCCGCTCGCGACGTGCACCACCGCGTCGCAGCCCTTGAGGGCGCGGCTCATTGCCTGCGCGTCACCGATATCGGCGACATGGGGCTTGAGCGCGAACCGCGAAGGCAGGCTCACGGCGTTCTCCCGCGCCACAATCGGAATGACCTCTCCGCGACCGCAGAGGTGGACCATCTCCACCACGCGATTCGGGATGAAACCGTCGGCTCCCAGCACAGCGAGTTTCATGGGACGGGAATAAATGTCTCGGTCGTGGACGACTGCAGGTGCGCCTGCTCCTCGGCGGAGAACCATGGCGGCAGCAGCGGGCGGCGTTGTGCATAGCACGCTTCGATGCATTTCAACGCGGCCAGCGATTGAGTGCCGGAAATCTCCAGAGACTCGCTGCCACGAAGGGCCGCGAGCATGTGTTCGAGCTGGGCGTGCAGGCACTGCGCCCTCGTCGCAAGCGGGCCGGAGCGAGCCGCCCCGCGATTCAACGGCGCGAGGAGTTCGCCACGCACTGCGGCTCGAGTGCCGCTCAGCTGCAGAGTGAGCTGCCTCGCTTCGTCCACCGTCCATTCGGCCAGCCCGCGTTCAAATTCGAAGCGGTAGCGTTGCGGCGATCGCCAATCGCGGGTGAGGTGCAGCGCGGCAGAGGTCTCGCCGCTGAATTCAAACTCGGCGCGAGCGTTGATCTCCCATCCGCCGAATGCGTCGTCGGTGTAGTCCAGGCGCACCGGTTGTCCGAGCCACCAGATGAGGAGATCGAGCGCGTGGACTCCCGACTCGAGCATCACGCCGGCGCTCGGTCGCGGCGACACACGCACGGGCGGCATCCCTTCCGCGATCTCAACATGCAGCAACGGACCGAGCGGCTGGTCGTGACAAAGGTCGTGCAGGTAGCGCAGCGCGGGGAAGAATCTTCGCGGGTGAGCAACGGCAAGGAGCACCCCTTGGGACTCGGCCGCGGCGATCAGCGTCTCGGCGAGAGAGCTGGTCCGGGCCAGCGGCGCCTCGGACAGCACGTGCCAGCGATGCGCGAGGGCCGTTGCGCTGTGCTCGGCGCGGACATCCAGACCCGAAGCGATGATCGCCAAACTGCCGGCCGGAGCAGCGACCTCGTCGAGATTTCCAGTTTGTTGCGCGGAAGGGAAGATCTGGGCCGCTGCCTGAGCCGCCCGTTCGTCACCCTCGACGAGTGCGGTCACACGGAGCCTCCCGGCCGCTTGCAGTGCACGAAGCGCCGGAAGATACGATCGCTGACTCACGGGTCCGCAACCGATCAACACGATCGGGATCACCGGTTCACCGTGCGAGTGCATAGGAGTTGAGGCGGGCTCGAACTTCGGTGATCAGCCAGCTGAGCAGATAGCGGGGATTCCACGGCTGCAGCCGGCGGAGGTGCTGGAGCGCCACGAGCGACGTGGCCGGATCGCGCCGCGAGTGGCGCCGCGCGTGGGTGCGCCGATCTTCGATTAGCGCTCGCATGCTTTCACCGGACGGAAGGAGCGGGTTGTCCAGGTGTTTGGTATAGAAGGCAGTGAGATCCGCATCCTCGTCGACGGGACCGACCAACCGGCGTTGGCAGGTGATGTCACCGGTGAAGTGGAGTCGTGCCCCGGCCTGCAGCTGTCGCAGCCAAAGATCGAGATCGGCTCCGCCCGCTAGTTCGACGTCGAACCAGCCCGCGCGGTCGATCACGCGACGGTGCAGGCACACCGCCGACGGGGTCGGGATCAGGTGCCCGCGGAAAATCGCGTGAGCGGGCGCGCGCAGCATAGCCGCAGAAGGTCCGGTGGGCTCGCCAGGATGGCCCGGCGAGCGTGAGCCGGAGAAACAAACCTCCGCTCCGCTGCCCAGCAGGCAGGCGGCGTTCTTGAGGTGACTGGGCTCCCACGCGTCTCGCGGATCGAGGAATGCGAGGTAGTTGGCGCGTGCTTGCGCGAGGAGGTAATTGCGGGCCCGCGCGTCACCCTGGCGTTCGGACTGGCCGAAGACGCGCAGCGGAAAGGGCGAGTGCGAAGCGAAGGCGCGAATGCGCTCCACCACATCGTCCGTGCGTCCGTCCTCGAAGATCAGCACTTCGGCCGGAAGCAGTGTCTGCGCGGCGGCTGATTCGAGCGCCTCCGTGATGCAGTGCTCGGCTTGATACGCCGTCATGATCACGGAGAAATGACCGGGTGCAATCGGCCGATCGGCTGGCGCGTGCGGGTCGCCGAAAGGATGGGTCGTCGTGCCCGGGTTCATGCCTTGGTCTCCTTCATTCCGGAGGTTGACAGCGCACGCAGTGCCTCATCGCGCCCGCGCAACTCAGCGAGGAAGAAGCGTCGCGCTTGCGCAGGCAGGCGCCAGGACTGAAACCACTCGCGCCATCGTTCCAGTGGAGTCGCGCGAGTTTGCGCCCGCGAGCGACGAAACAGCCCATCGATGACGACCTGGCTGAAAGAGACATTCTCAACGAGTGAGACGAGGGAAGGCTCCTCAAACC
>JAEYQF010000036.1 GCA_023410155.1 Verrucomicrobiota bacterium
CCTGCAGACCGTTCCGGCGGAGCAACTGCGGTTCTCGACCGCGCCGACGTTCCAGCCGTCCGATCTCTCGCTACGCAAGCAGCGCGATGTTTCGCCGGAAGCCGAGATGACGGCCTTCCGTTTTCAGCGCTGATCAGTTCAGCGCTCGTTTGATCAGCGCCTCGGTGGTCGCTCCGGCACCGAGCGCGAGGGCGGCGCGACGCACTGCTTGATCCGCGTCAGCCGCCTTGTAGCCAAGCGCAACGAGGGCTGCGATGGCATCACGATGCGGGCTGTCGCCCGAGTGCTCCGCCGGCTCTGAGCCGGCGGTGGTGGACGAGTCGGTGGAAGAGGATGCGCCGACCTTCGCCTTCAATTCGACGACAAGCCGCTCGGCGGTTTTTTTGCCGATACCCGGGCACTTCGCGAGCGTGGCGACATCGCCCATCCGGATCGCGCTTTCGAGCAGTGGCAGCGATAAGCGGCTCATGATCGTCAGCGCGGACTTCGGGCCGATGCCGGTCACGTGTTCGATCATCAGCCGGAAAAAGTCGCGCTCCGCCGGCGTTGCGAAACCATAGAGCGTCTGCGCATCTTCGCGATAGATCACGAGCGTGTGCAGCTTCACGCTCGCACCGGCATCCGGGAGCTTTTCCGCGGTCGTGACCGGGATGTTCACCTCGTAGCCGAGGCCGTTGAGCTCGATCACCGCGTGCAGCGGTGTGGCCGAAACCAACGTGCCTTGGATCGAAGTAATCATCACTTCAGCCCGAGCACGTCTTGCATGTCGTAAACTCCAGCGGCCTGCGAGACGACCCACTGCGCTGCACGCAATGCGCCGCGCGCGAAGATCCCGCGATCGCTCGCCTTGTGCGTGAGTTCCAGGCGTTCGCCGAGCGCGGCGAAGAGCACCGTGTGATCGCCCACGACATCGCCACCGCGCAACGAGTGAATGCCCACTTCGCTCGACGTGCGCTCGCCAGTGATGCCCTCGCGGCCGTGGCGGAGCGCGTCGCCGCCGAGCTTGCGCTCTTCGAGAATGATCTCGAGCAAACGCGCGGCGGTGCCGCTCGGCGCGTCCTTTTTGAAACGGTGATGCATCTCGATCACCTCGGCGTCGTAGTCTGCGCCGAGCACGCCTGCGGCGCGGCGCGTGAGCGCGTAGAGCAGATTCACGCCCACGGAATAGTTGCCGGCCCACACGCACGGAACTTTCGCGGCGAGTGCGAGCAGCGCCTTCTTTTCGTCGGCCGAGTGGCCGGTGGTGCCGATCACGACCGGCTTGTTCGCGGCGATCGCGGTTTCGAGGAGCGCGCGCGTGGCGTGGTGCGAACTGAAATCGACGACTACCTCGGCGCTCGCGAGCGCGTTCGCGAGATTGTCGCCGGCGTCGAGCGCGGCGGCGACCGGGAGCGACATGGATTGCGCGGCCTCGAGGAGTGCGCGGCCCATGCGGCCCTTCGCGCCATTGATGATGACTCGCGTGCTCATGGCTTACTTGCGAAGCGCGGCAAGCGCCTTGGTGAGCACTTGCAGATTGGCAGGCGAGATCTCGGAAAGCGGCGCGCGCACTTCGGCGGAACGCATGAGACCGGCTCGCTTGAGGGCGACCTTGATCGGCACCGGATTCGGCTCGATGAAGAGCGACTTGAAGATCGGGTAGAGCTTGCGGTGAAGCTTCGCGGCTTTCGCGAACTCGTCGGCGCGCGCGAGCTTCACGAGCTGCGCGACTTCGCGCACGAAGAGATTCGACGCGACGCTGATGACACCTTCCGCGCCGACCGACATGAACGGCACCGTCAGCGCATCGTCGCCGCACAGCACCACGATGTCGTCGCCCATGGCCTGCTTGAGCTGGTCGACGCGATCGACGTTGCCGCCCGCTTCCTTGATCCAGCGCACGTGCTTGTATTTGGCGGCCAGGCGCTCGACGACCGGCACGCTGATCTCGATACCGCAGCGACCAGGAATCGAATATAGAATGATCGGTTTGTCCGTGGCGTCCGCGACCGCGCAATAGTGACGAAACAAACCTTCCTGGCTCGGTTTGTTGTAGTATGGCGCCACCACGAGCATCGCGTCCGCGCCCGCTGCGTGTGCGAGCTCGGTGAACCCGACCGCTTCCTGCGTGGAGTTGGAGCCCGTGCCCGCGATCACCGGCACGCGACCGCGCGCTGCGGCGATGACCGCGCGCACGACATCCATGTGTTCCTCGTGGCTCAACGTCGGCGACTCACCGGTCGTGCCGACCGGCACGAGTCCATCCACGCCTCCTTTGACCTGATAAGCCACGAGTTTCGCGAGTTCGTCGAAAGCGATCTCGTGTTGATAAAAAGGTGTAACAAGCGCCGTGATGGTGCCGGTGAGCGGACGGAGTTTCATGTATGCGGGCAAAGTAGCCTTGCTAGGACAAAGCAGGGCGAATTATGGAATCCGCAACGCTTTTTTGCCCATGTCAGCCCTCACACCGCACACAGAAATCATCAATGATCTGCTCAAGCTGGCGGTGGATAGCGGAGTGAGCGACGTCATCATCAAGTCCAATAAACCTGGATACGTCCGCCTCGCCGGAAAACTGAAGCCCGTCGAGATGGATCCGATCACGTCGCCGGAGGCGCAGGCCTTCGTCGAGGAGCACGTGCCGAAGGTTTTTGCGCAACGCTGGGATGACGAGGGGCAGGTCGATTTCGCCTATGCCGCCGATGGCATCGGACGTTTCCGTGTGAACGCATTTCACCAGCGGGGACTGGTCAGCATCGTGCTGCGTCACATCAAGAGCATCGTGCCCAACTTCGAGCAGCTTGGGCTCGGGCAGACCGCCGACGCCCTGATAAAACTTGCCCAGGCCAAGGACGGCATCCTCCTCGTCTGCGGCGCCACCGGCTCCGGCAAGAGCTCCACGATGGCTGCCATGTTGAGCTGGGTGAATCACAACCTCGACAAACACATCGTCACCATCGAGGACCCCATCGAATACACGTTCCAGGACGAGAAGTCGCTCTTCCAGCAACGCGAGATCGGGCTCGATGTGCCGAGCTTCGATTTGGCGATCAAGGCTGTCCTGCGCCAAAACCCCGACATCATCCTCATCGGCGAAATGCGCGACCGCGAAACCTTCGAGACCGCGATTTCGGCGGCCGAGACCGGCCATCTGGTTTTCTCGACGATGCACGCGGCCACCGTCGCGCAATCGCTCACCCGCCTCTTCGAGTTCTTCCCGCCTGAGGAGCAACTGCAGGCACGCCGCGCCATCGCGGGATCGCTCCGCGGATTTGTCTGCCAGAAGCTCATCCCGGCGCTCGAAGGCGGCGGCCGGGTGCCGTGCAACGAAATCCTCACCGCCGATGCTGTGGTGAAGAACCTGATCCTCGAAGGTCAGTTTGAGAAGATCCAAGGCATCCTCGACGGCAGCGGTGACTCGAGCAGCTTCTCGTTCAACAAGGATCTCTACCGGCTGATCAAAGCTGGAAAGATCAGCAAGGCCGACGGCCTCCGCTTCTCGCCGAACCCTCAGGCTCTCGATATGAACCTGAAGGGCATCTTCATCAAAACGTGAGCCGCGCCCGAGTGCGGCTCGGGTCGCGCCCCAGTTCGCACCGAGTCGCGCGCAGGTGCGGACACGGTCGGGACAAGGTGCGGCTCGATTCGAGCCACCGTGGAGAGCAGGTCGCGCCGAGGGCTGGATCGAGCGGAACTTTTTCGGGCTTGGATTTCGCAAAGGCGGGCGATTGTCTGTTCCGTTTCCACCATGGCACTGGCACTTCTTTTCGCAGGACAAGGCGCCCAAAAAGTGGGCATGGGCAAATCGCTCTACGAGCAGTCGGCCGCGGCGCGTGCGCTGTATGAGCAGGCCAACACTGTGCTCGGCTGGGACCTGACGAAGATCTCGTTCGAGGGTCCCGAGGGCGAACTGACGCAGACAAAAGTCTGCCAGCCGGCGTTGTTCGTGCATGGCATGGCGCTGCTCGCGGCGTTGCAGGAGGCCGGAAAGGTGCCGGCGGGCGAACCGAAGTTCGCGCTGGGCTTGAGCCTCGGCGAGGTGACTGCCTACACGGCGGCGGGTGTGTTCGATTTTGCGACGGGTCTTCGCGTCGTGGCGGAGCGCGGTCGGCTGATGCAGATGGCGTGTGAAACGACCACGGGCGGCATGGCCGCGATCGTGGGCGAGGACCGCGAGAAGGTCGCGGAGCTGTGCCGCGAGTTCGATGTCGAGGCGGCGAATTTCAACGCTCCCGGCCAGATCGTGATCTCGGGCGAGAAGGCCAAGATCGACGCGGCGGTCGCGGGTGGAAAGGCGCGCGGCATGAAGAAGGTGATCCCGCTGGTCGTCGCGGGCGCGTATCACTCGCGCTTGATGGAACCGGCGCGCGCGGAGTTTGCAGCGTTTTTGGAAAATATCCCGTTTGCGGCGCCGAAGTTCACGGTGCTCACGAACACGACGGGCCAAGTCGTCAGCGAGCCGGCGGCGATCAAGGCCGCGCTGGTGAAGCAGGTCGTGTCGTCAGTGTTGTGGGAAGACTGCATGCGCAGCGTGGCGGGCGCCGGTGCGAACGAGTTCTGGGAACTAGGGCCAGGCGGAGTGCTCGCGGGTCTTGCGCGCCGCACCGAGAAAGCCTGGTCGGTGAAAAGCTTTTCGGAGTTCTCCGAAGTGACTGCCTGATTTGATGGATTCCACACACACACGAAATTTCTGCATCATCGCTCACGTCGATCACGGGAAGACGACGCTGTCGGACCGCCTGCTCGAGTTCACCAACACCGTCGAGCAGCGGGTCATGACCGACCAGCATCTCGACGCGATGGATCTCGAGAAGGAGCGCGGCATCACGATCAAGTCGCACCCGGTCACGATGACTTACCGCGCGAAGAGCGGGCAGGCCTACAAGCTCAACCTCATGGACACGCCGGGGCACGTGGACTTCTCCTACGAAGTCTCGCGCAGTCTCGCGGCTTGCGAAGGCGCGGTGCTCCTCATCGACGCGGCGCAAGGCGTCGAGGCTCAGACGGTGGCCAACGCGCATCTGGCGTTCAGTCAGCACCTGAAGGTCATCCCGGTCATCAACAAGATCGACCTGCCGAGCGCCAACCTCGAGCTGTGCCTCAAGCAGATGGAGGATATCCTCACGATCCCCGCCGAGGAGGCGATCCTCGCGAGCGGCAAGGCGGGTATCGGCATCGAGGACATCCTGGAGGCGGTGGTCGCCCGCGTGCCGCCGCCGCGTTGGGCGGAGTATCCGCAGACGCGCGCGCTGGTGTTCGATTCGCTCTACGACTCGTATCGCGGCGTCATCGCCTACGTGCGCGTGTTTTCCGGCTCGATCAAGGCCGGTGAGCACATGCTCCTGATGAGCAACGGCGTGAAGTCCGAGGTGAAGGAAGTCGGCGTGTTCATGCCGAAGATGGAGAAGATCGCCACCCTCGGGGCGGGGGACGTCGGCTACATCGTTTCCACGGTGAAGGACACGGCGGATATCAAGACGGGCGACACGATCACGATTTCGTCCAAGCCGGCCGCGGAGATGTTGCCCGGTTACAAAGAGGTTCGGCCGATGGTGTTTTGCGGATTGTATCCGGTCGAAACGTCGGACTACGAGAAGTTGAAAGCGGCGCTGGGTCGACTGCGACTCAACGACGCGGCGTTTGTCTACTCATCGGAGAGTTCGGTCGCGCTGGGTTTCGGCTTCCGGTGCGGCTTCCTCGGACTGCTCCACATGGAGATCATCCAGGAACGCGTGCGCCGTGAGCACGACGTGGACATCATCTCCACGTATCCGAGCGTCGTGTATCACGTAATCAAGCACGGCGAGGTGAAGATCGAGGTGGACAACCCCGTGAATCTGCCGGACCCCGGCGAGATCGTGGAAATCCGCGAGCCCACGATCAAGGCGGCGATCCACATCCCCAACGATTCGATGGGCGACATCCTTTCGCTCATCATGGAAAAGCGCGGGGTGGTCGATCATACCGACACGTTGGACATGAATCGCGTGATGCTGACATGCACGCTGCCGCTCAACGAAATCCTCGTCGATTTCAACGACCGCCTGAAGAGCATCACCCACGGCTACGGCTCGATGGATTACGAGCTGGGTGAGTATCACGCGGCGGACCTCGTGAAGATGGAGATTCTCGTCAACGGCGACCCCGTCGACGCGTTTGCCAGCATCGTGCATCGCGACAAGGCGGAGGGGAAGGGCCGCGAACTTTGCGAGAAGCTCGCCGATATCATCCCGCCGCAGATGTTCAAAGTCGCGATTCAGGCTGCGATCGGCGGCAAGATCATCGCCCGCGATAACGTGAAGGAGATGCGGAAAGACGTGACCGCGAAGTGCTATGGCGGCGACATCAGTCGCAAGCGTAAGCTCCTCGACAAGCAGAAGGAGGGCAAAAAGAAGATGAAACAGTTTGGTCGCGTTTCGATCCCATCCGATGCGTTTATCAAGGTGTTGAAAACCAACTGATATGTTCGGCTTCTTCGCTTCGCAGGAGAAAAAGATGCGCGAGAACGCGGCCAACTGGCTCGAGCTCGCGGACAAGGTCTGGAATTTCCGCCGGGACATCCTTCCTGCGAAGCAGGCGGCCGAGCTGCGAGCGCGGACCGATGAGCTGCGTCAAAACTACAAAGCCAAGGCCGACGCGGCGAAGCTGAAGATCTCGATCGAGGCGCTGGAGCCTGTGCTCCGGCAAACGGGCGGCGCGATGTATCCGCGCACCTCACTCGGCGAGAACATCGAGTTTTTCCTTGTCGCAGCCATTGTGATTCTCGGCATCCGCACGTTCTTCGTGCAGCCGTTCAAGATCCCGACGAACTCGATGTGGCCGACTTACAATGGCATGACATCGGAGGTGTATCAGGATCCCAAGGACGAACCCGGCCTCGTCGGAAAGGCGGCTCGATTGGTGGCGTTTGGCGCGTGGCCACACCGGCTCGACGCTCCCGAGGACGGCGAGATCCTGATTCCCATCGACGGCGCGGAGAGCCGCGGGCTCGTGTATTCGCGGCTGGCGAAAGGGCGGTCGTGGCTCGTGCTTCCCGCGACCGTTCGTCAATACACCCTGCTGGTGGGCAGCACTCCGGTCTCTCTCAAGCTGCCGCTGGACTTCGATTTCGACTGGACGATCTACGACGCTTTCTACTCCGAACGTGGCCACTACTCGCAGCAGCGCTTGTCCGGCGCATTGCGCGAGGCATTGGAGAAGAACCAGTTCGTAGTGGCGAACTTGGGAGGCGAACGCGTGCGCTGCATCCGCACCGGGCGCTTCGTGAAGAAGGGCGAGCGCGTGCTCTCGTTCGATGAACTCACGGGAGATCAGCTGTTCGTCGATCGATTGAGCTACCACTTTGTGCGGCCACAGGTCGGCAGCGGGTTCGTTTTCCGCACGGGCGATATCCCTGGGCTCGCGCGGCAGGATGGGGACCAATACTACATCAAACGCCTGGTCGGCCTGCCTGGTGATACGTTGCGGGTGGATCGAGGTTATCTCCTGCGCAACGACCGGCCGATCGAGGGTTCGCCTGCGTTCGAGGCCAACGGCCGGAAGCTCGGCCGCTACACGGGCTACGAGCCGATTGGACTGTTGTCTCCAGGAAACGAATACACGATCCCCGAGCGCGCTTACTTTGCGATGGGCGACAATTCTTCCAACAGCAAGGACAGCCGCTACTGGGGCACGGTCCCGGATCGGAGTGTCGTCGGCCGGCCGTTTTTCGTCTACTATCCTTTCTCGAAGCACTGGGGACCGGCCAAGTAGGCCGGGGCGGAACGGTTCGGAAGTGAGCTTGATGCGGCTCATCGGAGCGCGCCCCATGGCGGGCCGATGGCCGGGAGGCTATACTCCTCGTCCGCGCGAATGAGTCGCGCGGTGCAACTA
>JAEYQF010000050.1 GCA_023410155.1 Verrucomicrobiota bacterium
AAGTAAGTCCGTGTGTGGCGTGTAACGGAGGCTCGGCTGCGGGCAGCACCACAGGCGCCGGCTCGGTGAGTTGCACGGCGTCGGGTCGATGCGTGTCCGGCACGTGCGGCGTGCCGGCCCGATCCGCGCCCACGATCGCACCGACTCGGGCCAAGGTCTCGGCAAAGCCGTGCGGATCGCGCAGGCCGGTGTCGAACAAGCCTTGCTGCCGCACGAGTGGGCGCGCGGGCGTGAGGCGGAGTTCGAGCGCACAGATGCACGACGCGGTTTGGAGCGATTCGAGATGCGTGTGCAGCGTGCGAAACAAAATCTCCACGTCGGCGGTGGGCTCGGGGAGGCGGAATGCGCGTTCGTGCCGGGTTTCGTCTTCGAGGCGGAGAGAGAGGAAAATCTCCGCAGCGACGTGCTGGCTCGCGCGCAGCTCCAACGCGAGTCGGTCGAGAAAGCGGCGCAGCACGAAGAGCAATGGCTCGAGGGTTTCGATCTCGTGCTCGAATTCGGTGGCGGCGGTGAACTGTTGCGCAGGCACCACGCGGCGCAGCGGGCGCGTTTCGCCGCCGTGAGCGCGCTGCCACAGCGTGAGGCCTTCGCGGCCGAAGCGGCGCACGATTTCGTCGCGCGGCAAAGCGACGAGATCGCCGAGCGTGTGCAATCCCCACGATGCGAGGACGCCGGCGAGTTCCGCGGATGGCTCGATCGTGGCGAGCTCAAGCGGAGCGAGAAACGCGCGGGCATCGCGGACGGTGCGAACGCGTTTCATGCCTTTGCGCTGATGCGTGAGATGTCGCGCGGCTTGCAACGCGAGTAGCGGCGTGGCGGCGATGCCGCAGGTGGCGGGCAGATCGAGCCGGCAAAGTTCTTCCACCGCGGCGCTGGCGCGCGGTTCGTGTTGAGCGGGATCTAGTCCACCGAGGTCGATCGTGCACACGCCGGGAGCGGTGTCTTCCAGATGCGGCGAGAGGGTGAATCCGAGCGCGAGCAGGAGCGAGCGAGCCTCCTGTTCGGCGTCTGGTTGCGGCGTGCGAATAAGCAGGGCGGGGCAGCGGGCGACAGCCTGCGGAGCGGTCATGCCGAGTTCGACCCCGTGTGCGGAGGCCGTGGAATTCAGCGCGAGCAGAATCGATTTCTTGTTCGCGGTGGCGAAGAGCGCGGCCGGTCGAGAGGAAGCGCCGGGCTCGAGTCGAAGCACGGCGTGCAGCGGGAAGTCGGGGATGTGCAGGACGGCGAACACGGCGAAGTGAAATGGCGGAATACAAACGGGCACGCAGGCGGCGCCTCACCCGGCGGCGACAAGGCGTTGGCGTTGCAAGCTGGCGCTTAATGTGGTGGCCAGCTCGGTGCGTTCGTGATCGAGCGCGGCCGCCTCGTGCGAGGTGTTGAGCGTGAAGCGCACCTGGGCGCTCGGCACGGCAGGCCGCGGAGTCTCCACGACGAGGACGGCGTCGGTGGGCTCGATGGCACGCTGCAGGCGATACCATTGCGGGCCGGGAATCTTGCGCAGCTCGTTTTCGGGCGCGCGGCGCAGATCGAGCACGACGAGAGAGAGATTGGCATCGCGCGCGAGCAGGTCGGTGGCCTGCAAGGCTTGAGTGGTGCCCGCGCAGCGCACCCACAGCAGATGGGTGAGCAAATCCTCGGGAAGCGAGGCCGGATCAAACGCGTCGGTGCTGTCGATCAATGCCACGCGCTGACGCGCGGCGCGGGTGATGGTGAGCAACTGCGCGAGCAAAAGATAACCGCCGCAACTGGGCGCGGCGCACACGATCTCCGTGATCGCACTCAGCGGCAGTCCGCCGGTGGCTTCATCGATCGCAGCGACGCCCGTGCGCAACCGCCGTCCCGCCGTGCGGGGCACGGTGGGAAAGCGCTCGGCGAGCAGATGCCGGAGCGCCGCCAGTTTTTCGGGCGCGGCTGCCATGACGAGATTGAGTGCGGAAAATTGAGATCACGATTGCGGCCCGGGGCCGGAAAACAGACGCAGCCAGCGCAGAAGCGAGCGGCCGCGAAACACGCTGACCGAGCCCGACGCGTGCAAATCGCGCAGGCGGATGCGGCGTTTGCGCCGGGTTTCGATCAGGCGTTGGAGCAGGCGCATGATCATATCCTTACGGTGCGCAGCAGACCGACCATGACGCCTTGGATGACGAGCTCCGCGGCGGGGATGAGGTCGGGGTAGCGCGGGTTTTCGGCGCGCAAAAACGCGCGGCCGCGTTGCACGAGGAAACGTTTCAACGTGGATTCGCCGTCGATCAATGCAGCCACGATGTCGCGCGGACGCGGTTCGCGCGGGGTGAGAAACACGACATCGTCCGAGACGATGTTGGCGTCGATCATGGAGTCGCCACGCACGCGCAACGCGAAGAGTTTGGCATTGGGGCGCACGCCGAGGGCGCGTGTGTCGACGGCGACGTAGCTGTCGGGCTGTTGCTCAGCATCGACCGGGAGACCGGCGGGAATCGTGCCGTAGAGCGGGATGTCGATGAGCGCCGCGCGCTGCGCCTGGGTGGCGGGGAGCAGGCCGCGGGCTTTGCCATCAAGCCGGTGGAGCGCGCCTTTGGCGGTGAGGGCGTCGACGTGGCGCTTGATGCCGAAGGGACTCGCAAGTCCGAAGTGCGCCTGAATCTCACGCAAGGACGGTGAGACGCCGTGCTTCTGGTGATGCGACTGGATGAAATCGAGGACTTCCTGCTGGCGATCGGTGAGGGGCTCTGGCGGCATAGTGTTCAAGTGAACACAGCCGACGGCGGAAGCAACCGGGAAATTGGCCGGAAAACGTTTGCCTCTGGAGATGAGGCAAATGGAGAACCCGGGCAGCGCTCAGACTGATCGAAAGAGGATCGCGCGCCTGAAACAGACTCTCCAGCGCGCCACCGGTCAGTCTAAACTTGATACGTCTGGAGCGGCACGGGATCGAGGATCTTGGACTTAGGGGCTTGAGCCTCGAGTTGCGAAATGAACCAGGCGCGCGCTTCGGGATCGCCGTGGGTGAGCACGATGCTGCGGGCTTCGGTCTGCACGGCGAATTCAAGCAGCTCCTCGCGGTCGGCATGACCGCTCAGTTCGAAGCGCTCGATGTGGGCCTTGATCTTCACCTTCACGTGATTCGCCTCGAAGAGGAATTGTTCGCCCGGCTTCGATGCGAGCAACTGGCCGCCGGGGGTATCGGGATCGCAGTAGCCGACGAAGCCGATGGTGTTGCGCGCATGGCCCACGAGACCGGAAGCGAGGGTGTAGCTCGGCGTCTTCTCGACGAGCATGCCGGAGCTGACGATGTAGAGCGCGTTTTGCTGGGGATCTTCGCCGGCGACGAGTTTGCGCGGCGTGGGCTTGATCTTGAGATCCTTGATG
>JAEYQF010000072.1 GCA_023410155.1 Verrucomicrobiota bacterium
GCCTCGATGAGAGCCCGCGGCGCTCCGCCTACCTGAGCGTCTATCGGGTGCTCGAGCACACCCCGCTGGCAGCCCTGCAGTCGCTGCATCTCGTCACGGAGGAAGGTCTCGTGCTCACCTTGTCGCCGGGTGAGTGCGTCGCGGATTCCGCTCCCCGTTTTCACCTTTATCAGGAGTTCTGCCCGGTGACCCCGCGCGTGGTGAGCACGCTGAGTCCGCTGGATTTTGCCGCCCACATCACCGATCGCACCGAGCGCGTCTCCCTGCCCGCCCTTGTTTTTGCGGAGATGAAACTCGGGCCACTGGCCGACGACCCCGAGGCGAGCGACGTCGACGAGCTGCCGTATCCCAACCTCGAGCACCTGCGCGACTGTCTCCGGGAGCTGCGGCAAAAGCCGGGCAAGACGACCAAGACGGTGATCCGGTTCCCGCAGCAGGACGTGCTCTTCCGCACGATTCGCACCGGCTTCCACGTCGCCGGCCGCCGCGGGGAGTTTCTCTCTTTTCCGATGCCGACGCGCGAAACGCTCGAAACCGTCCACTCCTCCTGGTGGCGCTCGGCGCTGAGCACCTTCGGCGGCTGAGCGGCGTCCACTGCCCACGCTGCCCCACTCCGCGCCGCAACATCGATTGTCTGGTGCGCGCTGCTGTTCCAGCTCGCCCCGGCGATGTGTATCGGAAATAGCAATACAAGATCGTGTCCCTACGCCACGGCGTGGTGCTGGGACCGAGGGTCGTTAGCTTCACGCGGCTCACCATCTCGGTTTGGTTCCTGTTGCTGAATCATTGCGACAAGCCTTTTCCGCTCCGCGGGGACGGAGAGATCTTAACCACCGCAGCCGACGCGGCGCGGTGTTCTCAGGATTCTGCAAGGGAGAATCGCCGAGGGGATATCCGGTGGAATCCTTGGCTGAATCCCGCGCCTAACCGGGAGAACTGTGTAGGTCGGGTTTGGTCTATTGCGCTACCATGCTTTCTTCCCCGCCGAGTTCTCCTCGGGGACCTCGTTTCCTCGAGATCGCTTTCTGTTGCGATGAGGCCTATCTGCAGCCAATCACCGCCGCCATCGCGTCGGTGATCGCCACCGCTGAAGAGCCAGACCGTCTGCGATTTTGGGTGCTCAGCAAAACGCTGCGCGAGCCTGCCATTCGAAAACTTCGCGCCCATGTGGAGCAGGCAGGCGCGTGTCTGATGTTGCGAGACATCGGCGCGGCGACACGAACTTTCACCGGTGTGCCCCTGCACGGCTACCTCTCGGAGGCGACGTATCATCGCTTCCTCCTGCCTGAGGTTCTGCCCCGGGATTGCGAACGGGTCCTCTACCTTGATTGCGATCTCGTAGTTTGTCGGCCCGTCGAAGAACTGTGGGCCACCGACCTGAACGGCGCCTCGACCGCTGCCGTGCAAAAACCCCGCGCCGAGAACTTCGCTTCCGTGGGGCTCTCCAGCGAGGAGGATTATCTCAACGCCGGCGTGTTGCTCATCGATCTGGCGCTCTGGCGTCGCGACCGGGTTCATGAACGAGCCCTCGCCTATGCGCTGCATCATCCAGGGCTCCAGTTCCACGATCAGGACGCGTTGAACGCGGTGCTCGGCGGAGCGTGGCACCGACTCGACCCTCGCTGGAATCAGCAGTTTCGGATCTTCAAGTTCAACTCGGGTTACCTGCACCTGCCCCCGGACGAACTCCAGCGTCTGCGAAAGGAGCCCTTCATCGTGCACTACACGACCTCGTCGAAGCCCTGGCACTTCGATAACGATCATCCATTTCGAGAGCGTTACTTCGAGGCGCTGGATCGCACCCACTATTGCGGCTGGCGCCCACCCGTGCCCGGTGCGCGGCAGTGGCTGGGGCGAGCGGTGCGCCAGCTGGTCCCGCACGATCTTCGTCCGCAGGTGCTTCGCCAGATGTATCGCCCGCATTACCACGCTCTCCTCGCTCTGCTCCATTTCTAGGTCCGAGCAACCTGACCGCGATATCAGGCAAACCCTGAGGCGCAAAGAAGGGCGCCTCGAGCGGTGACATTTTGGTGACGCGTGGGTCATTGGCGGGCGACCGCACCATGCGCATCGGGATCTACTACCGCCACCGCTTCCACGAAGGCATCTTCCAGACCACCATCGCAGCGCTCGCCCCGCGGCATCACTGCCTGGCGACCGGCGACATCGGGGAGTTGGTGCGTTTTTCACCGCACGTGGTGCTCGCCGCCGAGGATCTCACCTATCTCCACCTACGCGCGCATCTGCCGTTTACGCGGTTCGTGCATGTGCGACACGGGCTCGCGAACAAGGGCGTGCCTGATCGCTCATTCCGGGCGGCGGATTACGTGTGCCTCACGAGCGAGTTTGTGCGCGATGATTTTATCGCCCGCGGGATCCGGCCCCGACGTGAGTATTGGCTCACTGGATACGTGCAGATGGACAATCTCCTTCGCTCGCCCCGGCCCGAGCAGATCCCGGACGGCCGCAAAGTCGTGCTCTATGCGCCCACGTGGCACCATGGTCTCTCGTCGCTGCCGTTGCTCCTGCCCCGGGCGCTCGAGTTGCTCCACGCCGGGCGGGACGACGTTTTTCTGGTGATCAAACCGCATCCGCTCGTGCAGCAGGGCAAAGACCCGGCGCTCGCCCCGTGGATCAAGTCGCTGCGCGAGATGTGCCGCGGACGCAGCGACACGTATCTGGTGGATGAACGCGGCTCCGACATCATGCCGTGGCTCAACGCGGCCGATGTCCTGGTGACCGATGCGTCGAGCACGCAGCTCGAGTTTCTCGCCCTCAACCGGCCGATGGTGCTCATCAATCATCCCGAGCGCCTGCAATCCCCCTATTACGATCCAACCGGCTACGAGTGGCGTTGGCGCGAAATGGGCCACACCGTCGACGATCTGGAACAACTTCCCGCGGCGCTGCACACGAGCCTCGACACCCCGCAGGTCGGCGAGAAGGAGCGTCTGCACTACCGCACGCTGCTCTTCGGCGACTCCGTCGACGGCAACAGCGGCGAACGTGTCGCACAGCACGTCCACGAACTCGCGTCCCAGGTTGCCTCGGAATCCCGCCTTCTCGCGGCCCGCCCGATCGGTTGGGCCGTTTACCACAGCCTTCCTTCCCTTCGCAATGTCTCCCGATTCTTCAAACGATTGCTGCGACCGGCGGGACGTCACGGCCGTGATCCTTGCCGCGGGCAGCGGCACCCGCCTCGGTGGTATTGCCAAGGCGACCCTCGAATTTCGCGGTCGCACGCTGCTGCATCACGCAGTCGAGATGGTCGCGCCGTTCGCCGCCGAGATCATCGTGGGCGTCCGCCCCGAGGACGTCGCTTGGGCGTTTGAGCAAACCGCCACGATCGAGGTCCCGTCACGCATCCGTTGTGTCGCAGGAGGTGCGACTCGCCAGGAGACGCTGCATCGTCTGATCAGTCACTGCCAGACGCGCTACGTGCTGCTGCACGAAGTCGCCCGCCCGTGGGTGCAAGCGGAGGAGTTTCGCCAGCTTATTAACGCGCTGCGTCGCCACAGCGCCGTCGCCTTGTATACGCCGCTTCCGGTCCGCGATGGCATTGCCTTGGCAAAAAACGGCCGCCTCAAAGCTACACTGCCGCGCTCGCAAGTGGTATCCGTGCAGGCTCCTCACGCCTACCGACTCAGCACCCTGCAACAGGCTTACGCACTTGCGGAAAAGCACGGGTGGAACGAGGAAAGCACCACGTCCCTGATGTGCCGCGCGCGTCGCCGTGTGCATCTGATCGAAGGCTCGCCGCACAACGTGAAGGTCACCTACCCCGAAGACCTTGCGCCGCTGCGCGCGGCGGCCGTCGCCTCGACCAACACCTCGATCGTCGCAGCCCGCTCGTGACAAGCGTCCGCGGGCCTCTGGGCGGCGCAGGATTCGACCGCGTCCGGAGCGTTGTCGTTCTTCGCTGACCGGCACACTTTCGCTTTGCGCCGTCGCTCGAAACGGCGAGCCTCGGGCGCTTCATGGATTTCGAGCTCGATCAACGCCCGTCCACCGGCATTCCGCCGATTGATTTCCGCGCCTGCCTCAACGACGAGCAGTTCAACGCCGTCACGGCCCCGCCCGGACCGTTGCTCGTCCTCGCCGGCGCTGGATCCGGCAAAACGCGGACGTTGACCTACCGCGTGGCCTACCTGCTGTCCCAAGGCGTCAAACCGGGCGAGATCCTCCTCCTCACCTTCACCAACAAGGCCGCGAAAGAGATGCTTCATCGCGTGCAGGACCTCACCGGCATCGAACCCCAGCGGTTCTGGGGCGGCACGTTTCACAGCATCGGGCATCGCGCGCTGCGCATCTACGGCGAGGCGATCGGGCTGCCGCGCAACTTCACGATCCTCGATGCCGAAGAATCGGAATCGCTGCTCAAGCAGACGGTCGAGGCCGAGGATAAGACGTTCTTCAAAGACAAAACCAACCCGCGTCCCGGTCCGCTCTTCGACGTGCTCTCGCTCGCGCGCAACACCCAGCTGCCGGTCGGCGAGACGGTGAAAAAGAATTTCCCGCAATACGAGGAGATCGCGCACCGCTTCCCGGCCTTTGCCAGCGCTTACGCGGCCAAAAAGAAGGAGCAGAACGTCGTCGACTACGACGATCTGCTCGAGCACTGGCTGCGCCTGCTCACCGACGCGCCGGACGTTGCGGCGTATTTCGCGCACCGTTTCCGACACATCCTCGTCGACGAGTATCAGGACACCAACACGCTCCAGTCCCAGATCGTCGATAAGCTCGCCGCGCACCACCAGGTGATGGCGGTCGGCGACGACGCGCAGTGCATCTACTCGTGGCGCGGCGCGAACTTCGAAAACATCATGACCTTCCCGGATCGCCACCCGGGCACCGTCATCCACCGCATCGAAGTCAACTATCGCTCCACGCCGCAGATCCTGAATCTCGCCAACGGCGTGCTGCTCGCCCAGCCCAAGGGCCGACATTTCGACAAGGAACTCCGCGCGGCACGTGGGAATTCCCAGAAACCCTTCGTCGTTCAAGCCATGGACGATCGCGAGCAGGCCGAGTTCATCATCAAGCGCATCCGCTCGCTCGTGGAAGACGACGGCGTATCGCTCAACGAGATCGCGATTCTTTATCGCTCCCACTTCCTCGCGCTCGAGGTGCAGCTTGCCCTCACCCCCGCTGGCCTGCCTTACCACTTCACGAGCGGCGTGATGTTTTTCGAGCGCCAGCACATCCGCGATCTGGTCGCGTTGCTCCGTTTTGTTTATAACCCGTCCGACGAGCAGGCGTGGCAGCGCATCGTGGTGCTGCTCCCGAAAATCGGCGATAAAGGCGCACAAAAAATCTCCGCCGCCGCGCGTGATCACGCGCGCCTGATGCAGAAAAACTTCCTCGATGTGCTCACCACCGACGACGTGAAGAGCAAGGTCGCGAAGGACGCCAAACCCGAGTGGGACTCGTTTTGCGCTTCGCTCACGCAAGTCGCCGAGGCGATGCAGAACGGCCGGCCGAGCGACAGCGTGGAGACGGCCATCGATGGCTGGTATGGAGATTACCTGAAGGGTGCGTTTGCCGACTACGTGGACCGGCTCGATGAACTCAAGGCGCTGGTCGGATTCGCCCAGCGGTTTGAGGAGACTCAGGACTTCCTCGCTCAAATCGTGCTGCTCAACAGCGAGACGAGCGACCGCCACGTCGAGCCCGACGCGGAAGCGATCAAGCTGACGACTGTGCATCAGGCGAAGGGCCTCGAATACGATGTCGTGTTTCTCGTCGGGCTCGCCGACGGGCAGTTCCCCGGTCGCCGCTCCATCGAGAATGGTGACGTCGAAGAAGAACGCCGCCTGTTCTACGTCGCGGTCACGCGCGCGAGAAACGAACTCTATCTGTGTTATCCGAAAGTCGCCACGCGCGCCGGTCCTGGCGGCATGCTGCTGACGCCGAGTCGCTTCATCCTCGAACTTCCCACCGACCTCTATGAGCCGCTCCGCATCAAGCGCAGCTTCGGCTGGTGACGGTATCTGAGTTCGCGTTGGAGGGCGAACGACTCCCGCATCGCCATCGATATATAACATGGCCCGAACCAAACAGCCGACGTGCCTGATTGTAGCCGGCCCGAACGGCGCAGGTAAGACTACGTTCGCTCGGGAATTCCTGCCGCGCGAAGGCGGGATCCTCAACTTCGTCAATGCGGACCTGATCGCAGCCGGGCTTTCGCCCCTTCGTCCCGAAGCGGCGGCATTGGCAGCCGGGCGTCTATTTCTTCACGAACTCGATCGCCTCGCCGAACTTCGGGAGAACTTCGCTTTCGAGAGCACATTGAGTGGACTGACTTATCTTGCTAAGTTGCGTTCGTGGAAAACCCACGGCTACCGAATCGAGGTCGTCTACCTAAAGCTTCGGACTCCTGAGATCGCACTCAAGCGCATCGCCGCACGCGTAAAACAAGGCGGGCACGACGTTCCTACCGCAGACGTGAAGCGTCGCTTTGTCCGGAGTTGGAAAAATTTCTCGGAAGCGTATCGTCCCCTTGCTGATGCTTGGTGGCTCTACGATGCCAACCTCCGTCCTCCGCGCTTGCTCGAGAAATTCGCATGAAGAAATCACCGCTAGATCCCCGCACGAAAGCCATCAACGCCGCCATGCGCCGTGCTGCGAAAGTGGCCGCCGACCGGGCGCGGGCAGCAGGGACCAAACTCTACGTGGTGCGGAACGGAAAAGTAGTCGGTGAACGTCCGTAGTAACCCGGCGGCTTCCGACAGCGACGGAATGTCGAGGGCGCGGTGTTCGTCGGAACCGCCGGCCCGATTCGGAGGTATGTCGACTCAACTTATCGAGGTGACCGCATGAATTCCCGCATTCCCCGGAGTGCCATCCTCGCCGTCGTCGTGCTACTCGCGATTGTCGCGGGGCTGCTCTATGCCGCGCTGCGCGACCGAGCCGCGCCTTTGTCCGCTCCGAGTCGCACCACGTTGCGCACCGAGTCGGCACCGCTGACGGCAGCGCAGGCAAACCTGATCTACGAACCCAGCCCGATCGGCGCGCCGCTCGAGGAGTTCGGCCGGCCGATGGTCACGCATCTCGCGACCGTCGATCTCGACCGTGATGGCTTCGAAGACGTGCTCTACTGCGACGCGCGCAAGAACACCGTCCGCTGGATCCGCCAGTTTCCGCGCGGCACGTTCACCGAGCACCTCATCGGCGAGAACATCGCGGGCCCGGCTCACGTCGAAGCGGCCGATCTCCACGGCACGGGCCGGCTCGATGTGCTCGTCGCCAGCATGGGCCAGATCCTGCCCAACAACGACCGCATCGGCGCCGTGGTCGTGCTCGAGAATCTCGACAACCGCACCTTCCGCAAACGCGTGCTACTCGATCGCACGGCACGTGTAACCGATGTGCGGGCCGCCAATCTCTCCGGGCACACCGACGGCAAACTCGACCTGGTGGTCGGCCAGTTCGGCTATGCGCAAGGCGAGACTCGCTGGATGAAGAATCTCGGCGGCTGGGAGTTCGAAAGCGCGATCGTCAACAATCAGTCCGGCCCCATCCACACGCCCGTCGCCGACTTCGATGGCGACGGGCTGCCTGACTTCGCCGCACTGATTTCGCAGGAATGGGAGGAAGTCCACTGGTTCCGCAACCTGGGTCGCGGTCGCTTCGAAGATCGCATCGGCTGGGGCTCCACGAATGAAGACTACGGCAGCAGCGGTCTTGCGGTGGCAGACGTGAATCGCGACGGGAAGCCCGATCTCATCTACACCAATGGCGATGGTTTCGATTATCCCGTGCCGGGCTCCCGTCCCTGGCATGGCATGCAGTGGCTCGAAAACAGCGGCAACGGCTTCTTCAAGTTTCGTCGGGTCGGCTCGATGCCAGGCGCCTACTCGCCGAGCGCGGCCGACTTCAACGGCGACGGCTATGTCGATCTGCTCGCCGTCAGTGGCTATGCGGATTGGGCCGATCCGAAGACCGCGACGATCATGGTGTGGCTCAATGACGGACGGCAGAATTTCACCCCCGTCCTGCTCGCGCACAGTCCGATTCAACTCGTCGCCGCCGCAGTGGGAGATCTCGACGGCAATGGCGTGCCGGTGATTGTGACCGGCGGCTTCCACGCCCTCCCTCCCTACGAACGGATGAGCAACATCACGCTGTGGCGGAAAAAATGACACCCACGCTCGCGCCCGCCTCCCCGCGAGCGAGCGGCCTCTCTCATGCCTAAGTCGAGTCCTCCACCTCGCCGAAAATTTCCTCCCACGCTCGTGGCGCTAGGCCTCGTGGCGTTTGCGGGAGTCAGTTTCGTGGGCGTGAAGTTCTGGCGCGATGCCCACGCACGGAGCGAGATTCGCCAAAGCCTGCCACCCACCCCCGGCAGGATCTCCGCAGCCCTGGCGCAGCGTCTGGCAGACGCCAGCCGCCAGCTCGCAGACCCAGCGACGTTGCGCGATGGTCTCGCCGAAACCGCGCGCCTCTACCACGCCAGTGGCTATGCCGCGGAGGCTGAGAGATGCTGGCTGTTGTTTCGCACCCTCGAGCCGGACGACGCGCGCAGCGTCTATTACCTCGCCGACCTCCGTCGCACCGCGAGCGATCAGGAGGGCATGATCGACCATTTGCGGCAGACGACACGGCAGGCGCCGGACTACGCTCCGGCCTGGCTGCGCCTGGCGGACGCGCTGTTCAAATCCGGAGAGATCGCCGATGCGACCGCCGCCTACACTCGCCGGCTCGAACTGGTGCGCGACGACCCTTACGCGCTGCTCGGCCTCGCGCGGATCGAGCTCCAGCAAGGCCAATCCAACCCCGCCCGCCAACGCATCGAGCGCCTCGTGCAGGTCGCGCCGCAGTTCTCGCCCGGACACAATCTTCTCGCGGAATTTCTCGCCGCGGAAGGTGACCAGGATCGCGCGCTCAGGCACCGCTGGCTCGGTCGCGAGACCGGACGATTCCGCGACGCCGACGATCCGTGGCTCGATGAGCTGATCGCATGGTGTTTCGATTACGAGCGGCTCTGCATGCGCGGCACGATGGAGTTTCAGAGCCGCATCGGCGACCGGGGCGAGACGTGCTTCGAGCGCGCCGTGGCGCTGCAGCCCGACGCACTCACCGCCTACGAGTTGCTGGGCAACCTTTACTTGGATCTCGGCAAACCCGCCCGCGCTCGCGAGCACTACGAGCGTGGTCTCGCGCGGGTGCCGGCTGCGCAACTCACCGCCGGGTATTACGCACGACTGAGCCGCGCCTGTCAGGAGATGCAACAACCCGGCGAGGCCGCGCGCTACGCTCGCGAAGGTCTCGCCCGCATGGGCGACGACCCCGAACTCCATGACAGCCTGGGTGTGGCCCTGCGCGCGCTCGGCGACGGGCCGGGAGCAATTGCGGCGTTTGAGCGTGCCGTCGCTCTCAGCCCCAACGACACCAGCGCCAACTACAACTTCGCCCTCGCGCTCATTGAACAGCATCGGCTCGAGGAAGCCGTGGCCGGGCTGCATCGCTCGATCGAACTCCGACCCACGTTCCCCGATTCGCTCGCGCTCCTTGCGCAGATCGAAATCGACTCCGGCCGCTGGCGCGACGCGCTTCGCTACATCCAGCCGCTCTACGAATCGCACCCCGATATGCCGCAAGCGCGGGAGATGTTTGCGTTCTGGCACCTCCAGAGCGGAGTGGCGGCCGAAACCCAGCAAGACCTCGCCGCCGCCGAGCGTCACTACGCCACCGGCACCACCCTCGATCCGCAAAACGCGGAGCTTCACGCGCGTCTCGGCATCGCACGGCTGCGGAGCGGTCGATTCTCTGAAGCACTCCCGGCGTTGGAGACGTTCCGTCGGATTGCGCCGCAGGACCCGCAGGCCGCGTTTTACCTCGGTCAATGTCTCGCCGCGCTGGGCCGCGTCGCGGACGCACGTCGCCTCCTCGACGAAGCTGCCGACCTCGCCGCGCGTTCCGGCAACCAGGACATGGCCCGGCGCATCCGGGACCTCGCATCGCAGGTTCGCTGAACTCCGCATTGCGGACGCCGCCCGGCGGACCTTTTCTTCGGGAACACTGAGACGAGCCCGACCCCGATGCTTCTCGACCGACTGCAATCTTTCGCCCTTTCACTCCCTCAGACCACGGCTGTCGAGCAATGGGGCGGCCTAGTTTACAAGGTCGCGGGCAAAGTCTTTCTCGTCCTCTCGCTGGACGGCCGCGTCCTCGAAGGCATCGCGTTCAAGTGCACTCCGGACGAGTTCGACGAACTCACCGACATTGATGGCATCGTGCAGGCGCCCTATTTCGCCAAACGCCTCTGGGTGAAACTCGAGGATCCCGCCGCCCTCCCCGCTTCACAGGTCGAGGGCCGGATCCGCCGCAGCTACGATCTCGTGATTTCCGGCCTCCCCAAGAAAACGCAACAGGCACTCGGTCTCCGAGTTTGACGCGCGACCGGGAAACGCCAGGCACGCACGAGCGCCCCGCGATGCGATCCGCTCAACTCGCACGCTTGAATCCCCTCTGCGAAACTGACTCTGTCGCACATGCCCAAGTCCAGCGGGTTTAGCGGGAGAAGAATTCTTTTCGGTCAGGCCATCGGCTTTTCGCTGCTGATCGTGATCATGTGGATCGTGGAGTTTTTCCACCTTCCCTCCCTGCTCTTCGGCGAGCCGCGCGAGTTCATCTGGACTCGCGTGCTCGCCCGCACCGCCACCGTGCTCGTCATCTGGCTGCCGGTCCATCTCACCACCTCTCGGCTGCTGCGTCGCTTGCACGAGCTCGAAGGCTTCCTCGTCATGTGCAGCTGGTGCCGCCGTGTCGGAGACAACGACAAATGGGTGTCGGTGGAAGACTACTTCGGTTCAAAATTCAAAACCGAGACCTCGCACGGCATCTGCCCTGAATGTGCGCGCAAGGAATTCCCCGTGTCCCGCCCGCCAGCCGTGCGCGTCCCCCCCGCCACATCAGCCCTCTTCACCCCGAACGACTCGCCGAAAGACAACGTCAACCAATAGTTGACTTTGTCTTCCTGGGTCGGGCGCCCTCAAGACGCAGGTGCGAGCAGCGCGGACAGGGGCACGAGCGCATCCGCATCCTGCGGCGATTTGCTCCGCATCCGGGCACGACTCGGTCCAGACATCGGCACGACGTGGTCCTCACGAGGACTCGAGTCGGTCCGCACATTGCCCGGGACGTGTGGTGACCATTCAGCCGCGCGGCATCTTCGGCGTGTCGGGGGCCAGGCGATCCCATGACGCGCGGAGACGATCGCGGCTGTATTCGAGGAAATGTCGGTCGCGCGAGAACACTTCCAAGGTGATCGTGCCGTCGTAGCCGGCGCGGCGGAGATCGGCGACATAGCGGTCGACGTCGAGATCGCCCATGCCGAGCGCGAGGTGCAGGTCGGCGTGTCCGCCGCGGTTGTCGTGCAGGTGGACGTGTGCGAGGCGCTGGGCGAAAAATGAAATCAGCTCCGGCGCGGTGTTGCTGGCAACGGCGAGATTGCTGTGGCCGATGTCGAGATGGAGCCCGAGCTCGGGGACGGCTTCGAAGATCGGGCGGAGTTGCGCGAGCGAGTTGAAGCGACCGGGCACGTTTTCGAGCATGATGCCGACGCCGATCTTTTTCCCGAACTCGGCGAGTTCGCGCAGGGAGTCGATGTTGCGCTGATAAACCGTGGACTCGTCGATGAACGGCGCATGGCCGTCGGGGTGCACGTTCATCCAGCGGGCACCGAGTTGCGCGAAGAACTCGGCGGCGCGCTTCAGTTCACCGAGTGCCGCGTCGCGCACGCTCTGAAATGAAGACGCGATCGGCAGGTAATACGCGGTGTGCCCGACGACGCCGAGACCGTGATCCTTGAGCAGCGCGCTGACTTCAGCGGGCTGGAGTTTCCACGTCGCCGCGGCGGGGGGCTCGAGGGTCAGGTCGATGAAGTCGAGCCGCAGCTCCGCCATCCATTGCATCTCGCGAGCCAGCGGCTCGCCCGGGTGATTCATCGCTCCGATCTGCATAAGGTGTTTTCACGGTCAGCGCTCGAGCGGCTGGCCCGTGGGCTGGTGCAGCGCAAACCACGGCCGGCTGTCGAAGAGCCGCACGCGGCGTTCTTCCATCGCGGCCGGATCATCGGCCTCGATCAGCGGAAGCGCAAATTGCGCCCGCAGCCAGACCGGCAACGCCCGGGCGCGGCCGGGACACAACCAATTGAAGATCGAGAGCGCGCCTTGCAGCAGCGGAAGATCACGGCCCATGCGTCGCACAAAAAATTCCCAGTCGATGCGCTCGACGGCGGCGGCGAGGACGTTGATCACGTCGACCCAATCGCAGCGTTCGCGCTGCATCACGTAAAGCTTCACGCGGGAAACTTCCTCCGCGGGCGCGACGCGAAGATCGCGGTCGCGCAGTCGCAGCGGCACGGCGCGCTCAAACCAGAGCGCGTCGATCTGCACCCGATGGTTCGGCAGATCCCAGATCACGTCGAAGAGCACGCCGTCGCGATGCGCGCGAAAAATCCACGTGCGATCGTAAGCCTGCTCGTCGAAGTAGTCGGCAAAGCCGGCGTCGAGCATCGCCTGTTTCGCGCGTTCGGCGTCGCGGGCGTGGACGATCACGTCGATGTCCTTTGTGTTGCGCCAGTGTCCGGTGTAGGTCGCGAGCGCGGCAGCACCGGCGAGCAAGAACGGGACGCCCGCGCCGGTCAGCGCTTCCGTGCCGTCAATGAGCACGGACCATTGTTCGTCGGGGATGAGCGCGCCCCACTCCGCCTCGGCGGGCGGAGCAGGCGCAGCAGGATTTTCAGAGGTGGAAAGGGGGCTCATGGGTGGGGGTAACACGACCGCAGACCCAAGTGTAACGGACGCGTTCCGACCCGGCGTCGGCGTCAGGAATTTCCCCGAAGCGAGTGGCGGCAAGAGCCGGAGTTCGCCGTTGTTCGGGCGGGGTCTTCCGATCCCGCCGACTTGTTCGTTCGCCGCCGAATCGCGGCGGGGCCGGGAGAACCCGCTCTACGGTTTCCCCTCGGGCTTCTTGAAGAACTTCTGAAAAGCCGGCGGCTTCGGCGGCTGCAGTCCGGTGCCGCGCAGCAGTTCGTCGACGGGCGAAGGTTTTTTCGGACCGCCCGGCTTGCGCGTGGCGGCGGCGAGTCGCTGGCCGGGCGCTTGCATGCCGCAGGGCGTGATGTGCGGCGCAGGCGTGACGTCGGTCGTCTTTTGTTTTCCGTCGAGCAGGCGCGCGGCCATATCGGAAAGTCCGATACGACTGAGGGAGGCGCGCAGCGCTTTCTTCATCTCCGGTTTATACCAGAAGAAGAAACTGCGCTGTTCCTGTTTTTCCTCTGGGGAACGCGCCACGCAGACCGGCTGGTGATCGTAAGGATGCACGCCGGTCGCGTAGATCTCGGTGGCCACCGTCATCGGCGTGGGCGTGAAATCCTGCACTTGCTCGAGACGAAAACCCAGGTCTTTGGTTTTCAGCGCGAGTTCGGCCATGTCTTCCGGGCGAGAGCCAGGATGCGAGCTGATGAAATACGGGGTGACCGGCATGTCCGGTTTGCCGGCCTTCTTCGCGGCGCGGTCGAACTTCTCCTTGAACTTGTAGAAGAGGTTGAACGTCGGCTTGCGCATCACACGCAGCACGTGGTCGCTGGTGTGCTCGGGCGCGACCTTGATTCGGCCGGGCACATGATGCGCGGCGAGTTCCTCGACGTATCGTTCGTGGCTCGCCTTCACTTCGGGGCGCGCGTCTTTTTCGTGAAGGAAAAGATCGTAGCGGATGCCGCTCGCGACGTAGGCGTGCTTGATGCCCTCGGTGTTGCGGACGGATTCGTAGATGTCGAGGAGCGCGGTGTGGTCAGTATCGAGATTGCGACACACGTCGGGCCAGATGCAGCTCGGGCGGATGCACTCGTCGCAGATCCACTGCTGCTTCCCCTTCATCTTATACATGTTGGCCGACGGGCCGCCGAGGTCGCTGATCGTGCCGCGGAAATCCGGCATCTGCTTGATCGACTCAACCTCGCGCAGGATCGACTGCTTCGAGCGCGACGCGACGAACTTCCCCTGATGCGCCGAGATCGTGCAGAAGCTGCACCCACCGAAGCACCCGCGATGCATGTTGATCGAATGCTTGATCATCTCGTAAGCGGGGATCGGACCGCGCTTGCGATACTTGGGGTGCGGGAGCCGCGTGTAAGGCAGATCGAACGACGAATCGATCTGCTCCTCGCTCATCGTCGGGAATGGCGGATTCACCACCAGCGTCCGCTCGCCCACCGGCTGGAGCAGCCGACGCGCTTTCACGCGATTCGACTCGGTCTCGATGTTCTTGAAGTTCTGCGCGTAGAGTTCGCGGTCGCGCAAACAGTCGTCGTGCGAGTGAAGCGTGAAGTCGTCCCAGTTCTTGTTCTTCGGAACGTTCTCACCTGCGGGAAGGAGGACGGCGGTTTGCGCGATGGTCTTCAGCGAGCTGAAGGGCACGCCCTGCTTCAGCAGGCGCACGGTTTCCTTGAGCGGGAGTTCGCCCATGCCGTAAACGAGCAGGTCCGCCCCGCTCTCCTCGAGAATCGAAGGCTTCAGCGTATCGGACCAATAGTCGTAATGCGTCACGCGGCGCAGGCTCGCCTCGATGCCGCCAATCATGACCGGCACCTCGGGATAGATCTGCTTCAGAATGCGTGAATAAACGACGGTGGCGTAATCGGGCCGGAATCCGTGAGCGCCGTCCGGCGTGTAGGCGTCTTCGCTGCGCAGCTTTTTCGCGGCGGTGTAGCGGTTGACCATCGAATCCATGCATCCGGCCGTGACGCCAAAGAAGAGTCGAGGTGCGCCGAGCTTCTTGAAATCGCGCAGGTCGTCGCGCCAGTTCGGCTGCGAGAGGATCGCGACCCGCAGGCCCTCGCGTTCGAGCATGCGGCCGATCACTGCGGTGCCGAACGCCGGGTGATCCACGTAGGCATCGCCTGAGACGATGATCACGTCCACATAGTCCCAGCCGCGCGCCTCGAGCTCGTCACGCGTGGTCGGCAGCCAGCGGGCGGGATCCCAGAGGGGCTCGCGAGAGTAGACGGATTTGGACGAGGCGGATTCCACGGGAAAAGTGCGGCCAGACATTCGAGAGGTCCCGCGCAGGGTGCAAGCGCCAGCAACGCTGGGATCTCCGCCTCTCCCGTCTTGGTGGGGCGATCAGGAGGACCGAAAAGGGTGTGGGAGGCATGAAGGGATCGTCGGGACCCCTTCAGCAGCCACTCAAATGTTTCCGGTCAAACCGTTAGCACTTTCCCCTTCCCAACTGTGCTATGTTGCGACTGAACTAAACGCCGCATGTCTACCACCGTCGAAAACGTCGTCATCGTTGGCACTGGCTGCGCGGGTCTCACCGCGGCCGTCTACTCGGGACGCGCGAATTTGAACCCGCTCGTGCTCGAAGGCCCCCTTCCCGGCGGGCAGCTTACCACGACGAGTGAGGTGGAGAACTTCCCCGGCTTCCCTCATGGGATCGACGGTTTCCAGCTCATGCAAAACCTGCGCGAGCAGGCCACGAAGTTCGGCACGCGTTTCGAGCAGGCGCTCGTGACATCTGTCGATTTCACCTCCTACCCGCGCCGGATCATCGCGGCGGATCGCACGATTCTCGCGAAGACCGTGATCATCTCGACGGGCGCATCGCCCCGCATGACCGGCGTGCCGGGTGAAAAAGAACTCTACGGCGGCAAAGGCGTGACCACCTGCGCGACGTGCGACGGGGCGTTTTACCGCAAGATGGACGTGGCCGTGATCGGCGGCGGCGACAGCGCGGCCGAAGAGGCGCTGTTCCTGACTCGTTTCGCCAGCAAAGTTTACCTCGTGCATCGTCGCGACACGCTGCGTGCGTCCAAGATCATGGCAGACCGCGCCACCTCGCACGAGAAGATCGTCCCGGTGTGGGACAGCGTGCCGACTGCCGTGCTCGGCGTCGAACAGGGCGCGGTCAGCGGCCTCTCAATCAAGAATGTGAAGACCGGCGCCGAATCGGTGCTGCCGGTGAAGGGCGTCTTCGTGGCCATTGGCCATCTGCCCAACACCGCGCCGTTCGCGAGCGCGCTCGATGTCGACGAGAACGGCTATTTCGTGCCCGCGGCCGGTTCGCAGGTGAAAACCAAGGTCCCGGGCGTGTATGTCGCCGGTGACTGTGCGGACCACGTTTATCGCCAAGCCATCACCGCCGCCGGCATGGGTTGCCAGGCCGCGATCGAGGCGGAGCGCTGGCTCGCCGAGCACGGGGCCTAAAGCGCCGCATCGGCCCGGCGGCGATTCTTCAGCTCGTCACGGGGCGCTCGTCTCCGCGCAGACGACGAACGCCCACGTGGGTCCAACCCAGCACCCGCAGCCGGGCGCGGTCGAGCCAGAGATACACGACAGGCACGGTGTAGAGCGTCAGAAGCTGGCTCACGAACAGACCGCCAACGATCGCCAGTCCCAGCGGTCGGCGCATTTCCACGCCTTCGCCGCTGGCGAGCACGAGCGGCAGAGCGCCGAGTAAAGCAGCGATGTTCGTCATCAGGATCGGACGAAGCCGCAGCAGCGCGGCCTCGAAGATCGCGTCGCGCGGTGCGCGTTGCCCAGACCTCTCGGTCGCAAGCGCGAAATCGATCATCAGGATCGCATTCTTCATCACGATTCCGATGAGAAGAAACAGTCCGAGCAACGCGATGAGCGTAAACTCCGTTCCTGTCAGGCGCAGCGCCAGCAGGGCTCCGAGGCCGGCGGACGGCAGCGTCGAAAGGATCGTGAGCGGGTGCACCATGCTCTCGTAGAGAATGCCGAGCACGAGATAGACGGCCACCAACACGCCGAGGATGAGCAAGGGCTGACGTTGAAGGCTCTGCTGGAAGCTCTGCGCCGTTCCCGCGAGTTGCCCCTGAATCTCGTTGGGCAACATGATTTGGGCCATCGCTCGATCGATCGCCTCCAGGGCCTGCTCGAGCGAAACTCCGGGAGCGAGCGAGAACCCGATGTTTTCCGCCGCAAACTGGCCGCGATGGTTCACCCGGTCGTTGATCAGCGAATACTCGTAACGCGTGAAAGCCGAGAGCGGCACACGCGCGCCATTTGCCGCGATCACCTGGACCTGGTCAAGCACGGCGGGATCTTCCGTGTAGAGCGGGAGCAACTCCATCACCACGCGGTATTGGTTGAGGTGCTCGTAGATGGTGGAGATCTGGCGCTGGCTGAACGAACTGTTCAGCACCTCGGTGATCATTCGCATGTCGACGCCCAGCCGGCGTGCCGCTTCCCGATCGATCGTGAGCATCACTTGCTTGGCGCCTTCATCGGTGGGCCCATCCACATCGGTGAGTTCCGGCAGGCTCTGCATGGCGATCGCGACTTTCGGCGCCCAGCGTCGCAGCAGCGCGAGGTCGTCCGCCAGCAAGGTGAAATCATAGGACCCTGAATCGCCGGACCGAGGCATCTGAATGTCTTGAGAGACGCTCAGCCACAACATGCCTCCCGCCACGGGCGGCAGGTTGCGGCGCAGTCGGTCGACGACTTCGCTGGCGGGCTCGCCCCGTTCCGCCAGCGGCTTCAGGCGAATCATCATCCACCCGTTGCTGATACCGTTGCCGCCGCCGGTCATGCCGCTGACGTCGGCGATCGCCGGGTCGGCCACAAGCAGCTGCCGGTAAACTTCGATCTTCGGCTGCATGATCTGGAACGAAAAACCGTCATCTCCGCGCACCCAGCCGTTGAGTTGCCCGGTGTCTTGTTCCGGCAGGAATCCTTTCGGGATGGTCACATACAACGTCACGTTCAGCGCGATGGAGCCGAAGAAGATCAACAGCATCAGCATCGGATGCCGCAGGACCCAGGTCAGCGAACGCGAGTATCCACCCCGCACCGCGTCGAACGCCCGGTCGCTCAGATCGCGCAAGCCGCCGCGCCGGGGCTGAACGGGTTTGGCCTTCAGCCAGCGAGAGCAAAGGCTCGGCGTGAGCGTCAGCGAAACCGCCAGCGACACGATCATCGCGGCCGCGAGCGTGATCGAGAACTCGCGGAATAGTCGCTCCACCAACCCGCCCATGAACAGGATCGAGATGAACACCGTCACGAGCGACAGATTCATCGCGAGCAGCGTGAAGCCCACCTCGCCCGCGCCGCGCAGCGCCGCGCGGAAGGGCGAAAGTCCGCGATCCATGTGCCGCGCGATGTTCTCCAGCACCACGATCGCATCGTCGACGACCAGACCGGCGGCGACGATGAGCGCCATGAGCGAGAGATTGTTCAGCGAGAACCCATAAAGATACATGATCGCGAACGTGCCGATCAATGAGACGGGGATCGCTAGGCTCGGGATCAGCGCGGCACGCGCGCTGCCGAGGAAGCCGAGCACCACCAGCATCACCAGACCCGCCGACAACATCAGCGTGAAGCGTGCTTCATGCAGCGTGGCACGAATCCCCGGTGAGCGATCCATAACGACGGACAGATCCGCATCCGCGGGCACCAGCGCCCGCAGGCCCGGGAGTTGCGCGTTGATCGCATCGATCGTCGCCACGATGTTCGCGCCGGGCTGGCGTCGCACCATCAGCAGCACCGCAGGCCGGTCATTGTGAAAGCCGCCGGCGTAGCGGTTTTCCACGGAGTCGGTGACTTCCGCCACGTCAGCCAGCCGCACCGCGGCGCCTTCGCGATATCGCACGATGAGCGAGCGGTATTCCTCAGCTCGACGAAGTTGGCCGCTGACATGCACCTGCCATTGCCGTCCTTCCTGCTCGATCATGCCGCGAGGACGCACCGAGTTCGCCCCCGCAATCGCCTGCCGGACCTCGTCGAGCGCAATGCCATGGTGAGCGAGCGCGTTGGGATTGAGCTGGACGCGCACCGCAGGGAGCGAGCTGCCCCAGACCTGCACTTCGCCCACCCCGCTCACTTGCGAAAGCTTCTGCGCGAGCACCGTGGACGCCAGATCGTAGAGATCACCCGGTGCCATGTTCGGCGAACTCAACGCCAGTCCGATAATGGGGGCCTGCGAAGGGTTCACTTTCCGATAGCTCGGATTGCGCGGCATGCCCGCGGGCAACTGCCCCCGCGCGGCATTGAGCGCCGCCTGCACATCGCGTGCGGCATCGTCGATGTCGCGATCGAAATCGAACTCCAGCGTGATGTTGCTCGACCCCTGGCTGCTGTTGGACCGGATACCGATCACGCCGGCGATGCTGCCCAAGGCTCGCTCCAGCGGAGTGGCGACGCTCGCCGCCATCGTCTCAGGGCTCGCCCCCGGCAGCGAGGCATAGACTTGGATCGTCGGGAAATCGACCTGCGGCAGCGGCGCCACCGGCAGGAGTCGATACGCCACCAGTCCGAGCAGCACGATGGCGACCGCGATGAGCGCGCTGGCCACCGGCCGGCGAATGAACGGACGCGAAAGATTCATCGCGCCGCTCCCTCGGCCGGCAGAACACCCGGGTTCTCCGATTCACTGCGCCGCGCCGCGCGCATCCGTCGCGCGAGTCGGTCAAAGAACAAGTAGACCACTGGCGTGGTGAAAAGCGTGAGCACCTGACTCACCAACAGGCCTCCCACCATCACGAGGCCCAGCGGCTGTCGGAGCTCCGCCCCTGAACCCGTGGACAACATCAATGGCAACGCACCAAAGAGAGCGGCCAGCGTCGTCATCAGGATCGGTCGGAATCGCAGCAGCGCCGCCTGACGGATCGCGGCCGTGGGCGAAAGTTTTTCCCGGCGCTCCGCCTCCAGCGCGAAGTCGATCATCATGATGCCGTTTTTCTTCACGAGGCCGATGAGCAGGATGATGCCGATCACCGCGATCATATCGAGCGGCTGGCCGGTGATCCACAGCGCGAGCAACGCGCCCACGGTCGCCGAGGGCAGCGTCGAGAGAATCGTGATCGGATGGATGCTGCTCTCGTAGAGGACGCCGAGCACGATATACATGGTCACCACCGCCGCCAGAATCAGCAGCAGCGTGCTGGAGAGCGACGCACGGAAAGCGTGCGCGGCCCCCTGAAATTTCAGCTCGATGGCAGGCGGAAGCGCCATCTCGATGGCGGCCTGTTCGATCGCCGCGACGGCCTCTCCAAGCGACGCCTCGGGCCCCAGATTAAACGAAATCGTCGCCGCGGGAAACTGCCCCACGTGATTGATGAGCAGCGGCGCTCGGCGCTCCCGAATCGTGCCGATGCTTGCCAGCGGCACCGGAGCGCCATTGGCCGGCGTCACAAAGATTCGCTCGAGCGCACTCGGCCCGGTCACGAGCCGCGGATCCATCTCGAGAATCACCCGATACTGGCTCGCCTGAGTGAAGAGCGTGGAGATCTGGCGCTGACCGAAAGCACTGTAGAGCGCGTCGTCGATGTCCGCGACCGTGATGCCCAGGCGGCTGGCCGCATCGCGATTGATTTCCAAGTAAGCCTGCAATCCTTCGTTTTGCAGGTCCGCCGCCACGCCGCTCAATGCCGGGTGCGAGCTCAGGCGTCCCACCATGCGGGGCACCCACTCATGCAGCAGCTCTTCGTCCGGGCTGGTGAGCATGAACTGGAACTGCGTGCGGCTCACCCGATCCTCGATCGTGAGTTCCTGCACGGGTTGCAGGTAGAGGTCGATGCCGGAGACCTCGCGGGCCCGCTCGCGCAGCCGCGCGATGATCTCGGTCGCGGTCTCGCTGCGCTCCGAATGCGGCCGAAGATTGATCAGCATCCGGCCGCTGTTGAGGGTCGCGTTCGTGCCGTCCACCCCGATGAAGGAGGAGAGGCTTCGCACCGCCGGATCCTCCAAGATCTTGGCCCCGAGCGCCTGCTGCCGCTCCGCCATCGCGGTGAACGAGATGGACTGCGGGGCCTCGGTCACCGCCTGGATCGCAGCGTTGTCCTGCACGGGGAAGAAGCCTTTGGGCACGACCACGTAGAGCAAAGCCGTCACCGCCAACGTGCCGACGGTGGCCAGAAGCGCGGTGCGCTGGTGCGCAAGCACCCAGTCGAGCCACACGCCGTAGCGCTCGATCACGCGATCCAGCAGGCCCGGGCGCTCGGCCGCGTGAGGCTGGTGGGGAGGCAGCATCCGCGCGCACATCATCGGCGTGAGCGTCAGTGACACGACCAGCGAGATCAGGATCGAAACCGCCAGCGTGATCGCGAACTCGTGAAACAGCCGTCCCACCACATCGCCCATGAAGAGCAACGGAATGAGCACCGCGATGAGTGAGATCGTGAGCGAGACGAGTGTGAATCCGATCTGCGATGCGCCCTTCAGGGCTGACTCCATCGCAGAGTGTCCGAGTTCCCGATAACGCGCGATGTTCTCCATCATCACGATCGCATCGTCGACCACGAAGCCGGTCGCGATCGTCAGCGCCATCAACGTCAGGATGTTCAATGAATACCCGGCCAGATACATCACGCCGAACGTCCCGATCAGGGACAATGGCACCGCGATGCTCGGGATGATCGTCGCGGAGAAATTGCGCAGGAAGAGGAACGTCACGAGCACGACCAGCCCGATGGCGAAGATCAACTCGTGCTGCACGGACCGCACGGACGCGCGAATGCTCTGGGTGCGGTCGGTCAGCACCGTCATCTGCACCGCGGCCGGCAAACTCGCCGACAGTTGCGGCAGCATCGCCTGCACGCGATCGACGACCTCGATCACGTTCGCGCCGGGCTGCCGCTGCACGTTGACCAGCACCGCCGGGAGGTTGTCAGCCCAGGCGGCGAGGCGGCGGTCCTCGGCCGCGCTCTCGATGCGGGCGACATCGCCCAGCCGCAGCGGCGCACCGTCGCGCCACGCGATGATCAGATTGCGATACTCCTCGGGCGATCGGAGCTGGTCGTTGGCATCCATCAGGATGCTGCGCACCGGGCCATCGAAACTGCCTTTGGGCTGGTTCACGCTGGCCGCGGCGATCGCACTGCGCACCGCCGCCAGCGTGAGTCCGCGCGCCGCGAGCTCGGCCGGATTCACCTGCACGCGCACCGCGGGTCGCTGTCCGCCCGCGAGGCTCACCATGCCGACGCCGGGAATCTGCGCGAGTTTCTGCGCGATGCGCGTGTCCACCAAGTCGTGGACCCGCGGCAACGGCAGCGTGGAGGAAGTGACCGCGAGGGTGAGGATCGGAGTGTCGGCGGGATTCACCTTCCGATAAACCGGCGGCGTCGGCAGATCGTTTGGGAGGAGATTATCGGCCGCCGCGATCGCGGCCTGCACCTCCTGCTCGGCCACGCTCATCGAGATATCCAGCGAGAACTGCAGCGTGATCACCGAGGCTCCGCCGGAACTCGACGACGACATCTGCGAGAGACCCGGGATCTGGCCGAACCTCCGCTCCAGCGGCGCCGTGATTGCACTCGCCGTCACCGCCGGGCTCGCGCCGGGATAAAAGGTGAAGACCTGGATGGTGGGGAAGTCCACCTGCGGCAGGGCCGAGACCGGGAGCAGCCGATACGCCATCACGCCGGACAGCAGTAATGCCACCATGAGCAGCGCCGTGGCGACGGGCCGCAGAATGAACGGACGCGACAAACTCATGGCGTGGCCTTGGCGCTGCCGGAGGATGTTTCCGCCGCAGCTTCGTTGGCGATGACGACATTGCTGCCCTCGCGCAGCCGATCCAGGCCCTCCAGCACGATGGCTTCGCCCACCGCAACACCTTCAACGATCGCCTGGTCCGAACCTTCAGTGGGCCCGAGCACGACGTTGCGAATCACCGCCTTGTTCTCCGCGTCGATCACATAGATATACGTGCCCCGGGAACCGAACTGCACCGCGGCGGACGGGATGACGATCGCCTGCTGGAGCGTGCGCACATGCATGCGGACGTTCACGAACTGGCTGGGGAAAAGTCGCTCGTCGGCATTGGCGAACTCCGCCTTCAACCGCAGCGTGCCGGTGGCCGGATCGATCTGGTTGTCGAGAGTCTTGAGCGTGCCTCTTGCGAGCACCGAGCGTTCGTTGCGATCCCAGGCTTCGACGAGCAATTCGCGGCCGGCCCGAAACGGCTCCACGACGGAGGCCAGTTCCACTTCGGGAATCGTGAAGCTGACGAAGATTGGCGCCGTCTGCGTGATGACCACCAACCCGCTCTCGTCGCTGCTGCGAATCAGGTTGCCCGGATCGACGCGGCGGAAGCCAACGCGACCGGAGATCGGCGCCTCCACCCGCGTGTAGGCCAGTTGCAAACGCGCGTCATCCACCAACGCCTGCATTGCGGCCAGTGCGCCCTCCCTCTCCGCGACGAGCGCCTGCTGCAATTCCAGCTGCTGCTGCGTGACGAGCCCCTTTGTGCTCAGTTCTTGGATACGAGTGAGATCGCTGCGCGCCGTCCGCACCTGGGCGGCGCTTTGGCGGAGTTCGCCTTCGGCCTGCGCGAGTTTGATCCGGTAGGGCGCCGGGTCGATCTCAGCGAGGAGCTGTCCGCGCTCCACCTGCTGCCCCTCCTCGAAATGGACGCGCAACAACTGGCCGTCCACGCGACTCTTCACCGTCACCATGTTGAGCGGGGTCACCGTGCCGATCGCCTTGAGGTGCACGGGCAAATCCCGTCGCTCCGCCGGCACGGTGCGCACGGGCACCCGCCACGGATATTCATTTCCCGCCCACGCCGGTTGCGGATAGCGGAAACCCTGCGGCTGGTCGCGAAAGCCAAAATACCAAACGCCCGCGCCCAAGCCGAGGACGACGACAGCGTAGAGAAACCAGCGGAAACGCGAACGAGACGGTGTGGTGGCAGACATCGGGCGGACATGACGCGCGCGATCCGGAAAGGCTGCGCGCGAAGGAAACTCTGTCGCACTTCGCCCGTCGCAAGCAGGCCCGAGCCTCACTTTGCTTTATCGTCCAACGGCGCGCCGACGCGCTCACCGCTCGACATTCACTGCGCGCCCTCGACACGCTGCGCACGTGGATACGGTTTTTCTCCAGCGCATTGCCGCGATTCACCGCGAACTGGGCCTCGCTCCCGCCGACTTCAACCTGCCCCTTCAACTCGAGGCCGAAGAGCGGACGTTGGTTCGAGTCGAGCCGGACCTAGGCGCCACGCGGGACGGACTTTGGCTCGAGTCGGGCGCGAGTCAGGCATGGCGCGGGATGCATGCGGCCGCGGCGCGTGACGGCATCGCACTCGAGTTGATTTCAGGTTTCCGCAGCGTGGAGCGTCAGCGCGAAATCTTTGCAGCTCATCTTGCGCATGGTCGTTCGAAGCAGGACTTGTTGCGCTGGGTCGCTCCTCCTGGCTACAGCGAGCACCACACGGGACAGGCGGCGGACATCGGCACGCCGGGATCACCGCCGCTCGAAGAGGATTTTGAGAAAACACGCGCTTTTGCCTGGCTGACTGCGCACGCCCCTTCGTTTGGGTTCTCACTCAGTTATCCAAGAGACAACACCTGCGGCCTCGGCTACGAGCCCTGGCACTGGCGCTTTCGCCGTTGAGCGGAGCCGCCCCGGTTGACGTCGGCTCTCAATTCTCAGCCCTCCTCTACTTTCGTTATCTTAGAATAGTTCTAATTCTCACTTGCTCCTTGGAACCATTCTAATTTGTTCGACCCCTCACACTCATGGCTTCCGTCACTTCCACCACTCCCACGGACGCGTTGGCGCAACGTCTCGCCGACAGCGGACTGCGCGCAACGCCGCAGCGGGAGGTCGTCTACAGCGTGCTGCTGCAGAAGCGCGATCACCCCACTGCGGACGAAGTGTTTGCCCGCGTAAAAGCCGAGATGCCTACGATCTCGCTGGCAACGGTGTATAACTGTTTGGAAACCCTCGCGCAGTGTAATCTGATCCGCGCGGTGAACTTCGAGCGCGGTCCGACGCGCTACTGCCCGAACTTGCATCCGCACGCGCATTTCCACGACGAACAAACCGGCACCACGCACGATATCGACCTGCCCGCCGGTTTGCTCGACAAAGTGAAGCGCGTGCTGCCGCGGGGCTATGACGCCTCGTCGGTCGAAATCATTTTCCGCGGCAAGGCGCAGCCGCACTCCTCCTGATCCCGCGCAAAAACTATCGCTCAATTTTCAACATCATGAGTCAGCTCGAAATCAAAGACCTGCACATCAGCATCGGCGACAAGCCCATCGTCAAAGGCCTGTCCCTCACGATTCGCCGAGGCGAAGTCCACGCGATCATGGGGCCCAATGGCACCGGCAAGTCCACGCTGGCCAAGGCGATTGCCGGCCACCCGGATTACGCGATCACAGGCGGCGACGTGCTGATCGAGGGCAAGTCTATCCTCGAGATGGAGCCCGACGAGCGCGCCCGCGCCGGCGTTTTTCTGGCCTTCCAATATCCGAGCGAAATCCCCGGCGTCACGATCGCCAACTTCATCCGCGCCGCGCTGCAGGCCCGCATGGCCGAGGGCGAGGAGCTCGATGCGACCGGCTACTACAAGCGCCTCTACTCCAAGATGGATCTGCTGAAGATCGACCGGAAGTTTACCTCCCGCGCCGTCAACGAAGGTTTCTCCGGCGGCGAGAAGAAGCGCTGCGAGATTCTCCAAATGGCGATGCTCGAGCCGGCGTTTGCCCTCATGGACGAGACCGACTCCGGCCTCGATATCGACGCGCTCCGCATCGTCGCCGAAGGCGTCAACACGCTGCGCGGCGAGAAGCTCGGCGTGCTCATGATCACTCACTATCAGCGCCTCTTGAACTACATCGTGCCGGACTTCGTGCACGTGATGTATGACGGCCGCATCGTGAAGAGCGGCGACAAGTCCCTCGCTCTCGAACTCGAGGCCAAGGGCTACGACTGGGTCAAACAAGAGCTCGCCACCGCCTGACCCGCGGCACCGCCGCTGGTGCCCGGCTCTCAACTCTCCTCTCTTAACTCTCAACTTTGTTTCCGATGAAACCTCCCACTGAACTCGACACCACCGCGGCCGAAAACGAAGCCGCCGTCGAGAACCCGGTTGTCGGCATTGATCAGTCGGCCGGCGATTTCAGCTACGACGTCAACTATGAGTTCGACGCCGGCACTGGACTCACCGAACAAACCGTCCGCTACATCTCTTCCGTCAAAAAGGAAGCCGACTGGCTGCTCGAGTTTCGCCTCAACGCGCTGAAGAAGTTCCAGTCGATGCCCATGCCCACGCATTGGGCGACGAAGGATCTCGAGAACATCAACTTCGACAAAATCCGCTACTATCTCGCGCAGGGCCAGAAGCCGAAGCGCACGTGGGAGGAAGTGCCGGACGACATCAAGAAGACGTTCGAGCGTCTCGGCATCCCGGAGCAGGAGCGCAAGTTCCTCGCCGGCGTCGAAGCGCAGTTCGATTCCGAGGCGGCGTATTCGAACATCAAGGAAGCCGTCGCCAAGCAGGGCGTCATCTTCGTCAACTCGACTGAAGGTCTCCGCGAGCACCCGGAGCTCTTCCGGAAGTTCTTCGGCAAAGTCATCCCGACGGGCGACAACAAGTTCGCCGCGCTCAACAGTGCCGTGTTCTCCGGCGGCTCGTTCATCTACGTGCCGCCCGGCGTGAAGGTCTCGCACCCGCTCCAAGCCTACTTCCGCATCAACGCGGAAAACTTCGGCCAGTTCGAGCGCACGCTCATCATCGCCGACGAAGGCTCCGAAGTCGTTTACATGGAAGGCTGCACCGCGCCGAAGTTTTCGACCGCCACGCTGCACAGCGCCGTGGTCGAACTCGTCGCACTCAAGGGCGCGAAGATCCAATACATCACCGTCCAGAACTGGGCGGCCAACGTTTACAACCTCGTCACCAAGCGCGGCGTCGCGCACGAAAACGCCGAGATCAAGTGGATCGACTGCAACATCGGCAGCCGTCTCACGATGAAGTATCCCGGCGTCGTCCTCAAAGGCCGCAAGGCCCGCGGCGAGGTCATCTCGATCGCGCTCGCCAACGACGGCCAGCACCAGGACACCGGCGCCAAGATGATCCACGCCGCCGACGAGACGACGTCCAACGTCGTTTCGAAATCCATCTCCGTCGGCCAGGGTCGCGCCACGTATCGCGGACAGGTTCACATCCCGAAGCACTTGAAGGGTTGCAAAAACAACACCGAGTGCGACGCGCTGCTGATCAACACCAACAGCCGCACCGACACGTATCCCGCGATCACCGTTCGCGGCGACAAGAACGCCACGCAGCACGAAGCCTCCGTCTCGAAGGTTTCAGAAGACATGATCTTCTACATGCAGCAGCGCGGTCTCACCGAAGGGCAGGCGATGAGCCTCGCCGTCAACGGCTTCATCAACGACCTCGCCCGCCAGTTCCCGATGGAATATTCGGTGGAGCTCAAGCGCCTCATCGATCTCGAAATGGAAGGCAGCGTCGGCTGAAGCCAGCGTCGTTCTCGTTCTCGAAATCTTTCTCGTTCTCGCAACCGCGCGAACGCCGAAAAGCAGACGAGACAACGAGAACGATCAAGAGAACGAGAACGAATCAGATCATGTCTACTTCCACTTTATCTTCCTCGCTCACCGGCTCCTTCACTCAGGAGGCCTTCGCCGCTCACCTCGCCACGCAATCGCATGCGCCGGTCTGGTGGCTCGATCGCAAGCGCGACGCGTTCGCCCGCTTCGAAGCGCTGCCGATGCCCAAGCGCACCGACGAATCGTGGCGTTTCAGCAACATCTCCACGCTGACGCTCGACGGGTTCTCGCTCGCGCCCGCCAAGATCAAGGGCGCGCTGCCCACCGGCACGGGCGTCGACGGACTCGCCGCGCTGACCTTCGTGAACAACGCGCTGTCCGGCTCGACTCCGCTCCCCGCGGATCTCGCAGCCAAAGGCGTGATCGTTACCACGCTGACCGACGCCGCCGCGAAACACGCCGACCTGCTCAAAGCGCACTTCATGGCGCAGCCGCAGAAACTCGGCTCCGACAAATTCGCCGCCTTGCACAGCGCCTTCGTCGGCGACGGCGCGTTCATCTACGTGCCACGCGGCGTCGAGATCACCACGCCGCTCATCGTGACCCATGCCGCGATCGGCGCCGGCACAGCCGTCTTCCCGCACACCCTCGTTGTCGCGGAAGAAAACACCAAGGTCACGGTCGTCGACCTGTTCCTCTCCGGCGATTCGGCGGCGCATTTCGCCTGCGGTGCGAACGATTTGTATGCCGGCCACGGCGCGCAGCTCACCTACGTCGCGGCGCAAAATTGGTCGCGTGACACGCTGTCGTTCCAGTTCAACTCCACGGTGGTTCGCCGCGACGCGCGGGTGCAGTCGCTCAACCTTCACCTCGGCGGGCGTCAGGCGCGCCACGAGTCCCTCTCGCAACTTCAGGCACCCGGTGCGTTTTCCGAGATGCTGGCTCTCACCGTCGCCGAAGAAACGCAGGAGTTCGACCAGCGCACGCTGCAGATTCACCAGGCGCCGAACACGAAGTCCGATCTGCTCTACAAGAACGCGCTGCGCGACAAGTCGCGCACCATCTTCTCCGGCCTGATCATCGTCGATCCCGACGCGCAGAAGACCGACGCGTATCAATCGAATCGTAACCTGATGCTCTCCGACGACGCCGAAGCGAACTCGCTGCCCGGCCTCGAGATCCAGGCCAACGATGTTCGCTGCACCCACGGTGCCACCAGCGCCCGCATCCCCGAGGAACAGGAGTTTTATCTCCAGTCCCGCGGCATCCGCAAGGCACAGGCGGACGAGTTGCTGGTCTTCGGCTTCTTCGAAGAGGTCCTCAACCGACTCGAAAACGAAGCGCTCCACGAAACGCTGCGCTCGCTGATCCAAACGAAGTTCAAGAAGTAGTCCTCACAGGAGGAAACGGAGAGAACTGAGCAGCCGGCTTTCTCCGTTTCCTCTGTTCCCTCCTGCAAAAACAACCATGAGCTCTCGCGATCGCACTCTCTCCCGCGACGTCGTCGCCACGCAGATTCCTTCGGGCGACAAGACTCCGCTTTCCTCCGGCACGCGCGTGATGATTCATCAGACGCTCGGAGGCAGCTACACCGTGCAGACGGACTTCGGCCTCTTCCGCATCGACGGAAAAGACGGCGACTCGCTCGGTGAGCAGGTAATCGACAACGCCGTCAAGGCCGAGACTCTGGCCGACGGTGCGCCCGATCCCGAGGCCATCTGGGGCCAGCTCCGCCAGGTGTTCGATCCGGAAATCCCGGTGAACATCGTCGACCTCGGGCTCGTTTACTCCATGGACGTCGAGCGGAAGGACGCGCCCTCGCCGGGTGACGCTCCCGCTTACAAGGTCAACGTCGCCATGACCCTCACGGCACCCGGCTGCGGCATGGGCCCGGCGATCGCCGAAGACGCGAAGGGCAAGATCCTTCTCGTGCCCGGCGTGAGCGATGCCGATGTGCGCATCACGTGGGACCCGCCGTGGAACCAGTCGATGATCTCCGAGGAAGGTAAGATGAAACTCGGCCTGATCTGAGATCTTGAAAAACGAAAGCGGCTCCGCTCAGCGCGTATCGGCCAGCTTGGCGCCTTCGGCCTGCACATCGGGATCCAGGATGTCGAGAAAGCGGGGATCGCCGAGCGCATCGGCGAACGAATTGCTCAGGTAGGTCTCGAGGCTCGTGTCACCATCGTTGAAGATCAGATAAACCTGCTTCTCGCGACCACTCAGCCACACCGTCGCCTGCAGGCGCTTGACGCCGCTGACCATCAGGGGACGGGGCAGCGATTTGCCGAGCACGAGCACCGCTTCGTAGACGTTGTTACCCAAGCCGAAGGCGGCTTGGTCGGCATTGACCGCTTTGCTCTTCACCGAGACGTCGCTGCCGCACGAGGCAGACATCGCGTGGGAAAGGCTGGCGGCGAAGGCTTTATGGAGGACATCACGCGAGGCGGACGCGCGCGAGGAATCAACAATCGCGAGCTGAAAGCTGCGATCCGACACGACCTTTACGTCCGCTGCCGCGGCGGCTGAGCCGCAGAGCGCAAGCAGGGCAAATCCTAAGCGCAGGGCTGCATTCATGGGGAAACGGGGTTCGGTTGCGGGTCTGACCGATTCTCTTCGGCTCGATTCTGCAAGAGTTGAGCAGGAAGCGGCGCCCCGTCGCAGATTCGCCCCGTGCCAACCGGCACCGAATGTGCATGCTTCAGGAGATGTCCCCCGGATCCAACGATACCTCCGGATTTTACGCTCGCGTGAGCCGACTCGAGGCGGAGCGTGCTCCATTCGTGCTCGTGACCCTGGTCGAGACGATCGGCAGCACTCCGCAGGACGCAGGCGCGAAGATGCTCGTCGGTCCCGCCGGCCTGATTGCCGGCACGGTGGGCGGCGGCCGCATCGAGGCCAAAGCGATCAGCTTCGCGCAGGATCTTCTCGCGCATCGGGCCGCCCCGACGCTGGTCAACTGGACCCTCAAAGGCGACGCTGGCATGACCTGTGGCGGATCGGTGAAGCTCTATTTCGAGCCACACGTCGCGGGCGGGGCGCGTTGGACCATCGCGATCTTCGGAGCGGGCCATGTCACTCAAGCCCTCATCCCGGTTTTGTTGCCCCTGCCCTGCCAAATCCGCGTGTTCGATTCGCGCCCCGAGTGGATCGCGCGACTTCCGGCCGCTTGGAACCTCGCCGCGCAGACCTGCGAAGAGCTCGCCGGCGCAGTCGATTCACTGCCGTCAGGCACTTTTCTGCTCTCGATGACCCAAGGCCACAAAACAGACCGCCCCATTCTCCTCCGCGCACTATCGGGAGAAAAATTCCCCTACCTTGGCTGCATCGGGAGCGAGGCCAAAGCCGCCGTGTTGCGGCAGGAACTCACGTCCGACGGCATCGCCCCGGATCGGCTCGCCAGACTTCACTGCCCCATCGGTTCGGATTTCGGCACCAACCACCCTCACGAGATCGCGCTTAGCATCGCCGCTCAGCTGCTTTCCGAGCGGGACAGACTCGCCGTCCTGACCGGCTAGAGCGGCTGGGATAGATTCACCGCCGCTCGTAGTGTTCGGATCGCACGGACTTCGCCGCCCTCAGGGCAGCACCGCCAACTGCCGCTCCGGATCCGCGCCGAAGGCCGGCCGAACCTCGCGGAACTGCGCCAGCTCCATCGCGCGGCGGACTTCCGGCGCCTGCATGAAAACACTCCATACCAGTTGTGAACGCAGGTTCTCCGCCATGAGCAGCGTGATCCCCACGTCGATGCCGATCACATCGTCAGCCACCCAACCCGTGTGCGGGTTGAACGCATCCACGAAACCGTAACGCTGCCACACGCGCTCGCCACCGATCTCGCGCATCTTGCGCAACGTCGCCAGGCACTCGGCCGGGGCAAACGGTAGCGAACCACCCGGCGCACACGGCACCACGGTTCCATCGGCGCGTGCATGCCCCGCCTCCTGCGGGCCGCCCCACGCCACATAGCCGCGGGCGCTGTCCGACGCCGTCAGACCCCAAAAATCCTCCGACCACTTCGGGAAACGCACCGCCTGATCCGCCGACCAGTCACGCTGCGCGAGCGTCGCCGTGACCGAGTTCTGCCAGTAGTCCGCGTGCTGATCGCGCCGGTTGCGAAAATCGAACCACGCATGCGAGAACTGGTGCGTAAACAGCGGGCCTGCATCCATGTAGGAACGCGTTCCATAGCTCACCATCGGGCCGCGCGTCCACGCGTCCCAAGTCGTCGCGGGCAGCGGGTTCTCCGGTGCTCCGAGGCCGAGCAGATACAAGCTCATCAACTCCGAATAATAATCCCACCGCCACGGGATGAAGCCGGTCTCCGGGAACCAGCCGTGCGACAACGTCTTCCCGCCGTTGAGCGCCCACTGCCAGTCGATGCGACGATAGATGCGATCCACCAGATCGATCATCTCCTCGTCTTGAAAATACTCCCGCGCGGCGATCGCGCCGGACAAGAACAGAGCCGTGTCGATCGTCGACACCTCGCACTTCCACGCGCGCCGCCCCGTCTCCGCATCCACGAAATGATACAGCCAGCCGCGCTCGTGCTCGACGCCGTCCCAGACGAAACGCAACGCCGCCAGCACCCGCTCCTTCGCCTCGGCCGTCGTGATCAGGCCGCGCGCGTCCGCGATGCACCACGTCGTCAACGCGAAGCCCGACGCCGCGACGCTCGCCGGCACATTGTGCTGCCCGCCATTGGCCGGAGCACGAT
>JAEYQF010000118.1 GCA_023410155.1 Verrucomicrobiota bacterium
CCAGCACCTCCTGGAAGTGCTGGCGCGCGCGAGCGAGATTGTCGGCCTTCGATTGCGTTTCATCCGGCTCGAACACGGGTGACGAGTAGAGCAGCGATGCGCCCGACCGGTCGGGCACGCTCAGGCAGAAGACCACCGGCATGCGGAACATCAGGGCGAGATGATAGATGGTAAACGGCATCTGACGTCGCGCGCCGAGGAACTGCAGGATTTCGAGTTTGGAGCTGTGTTCGGCCCGGTCACACATCATCGCGATCGAACCGCCGGAATCGGCCGCTTGTTTCAGGGCGAAAAGGAGGTTCTCGCTCTGGTTCACCCACACATACGTGACCCACTCGCCAAAGGTGCGGGAAAGGTGCTCGGTATCGTGGGAGTTTCCGAGCCGCAGGCGAATCATGTGCACGTGCCGGCGAAAGGTGCCGAGCAGAAACCCGAGCAGGTCGGAATTGCCGAAATGAAACGTGCCCAGCAGGGCGGGCCGGCCCGAGCGCATCAGCGCGGCAAACCGTTCGAAGCCGGGCTGGGGAATGCAGGTGTGGTGCCCTGTCTCCGCGGCGCGGATACGCGTCATCAATACTCCCACGTAGGTGTAGAAGTGTCGCCAAACGTCCCTGCGTCGCACGCGCCGTCTCAGAATGGTCGCGAGATACGCATCGGAGTGACGTCGCTGTTTCTCCATCGCAAAAACCGCGACCCACGTGCCCACCGCGAGCAGCGCACGCAGCAGCGACCGCGGCAGCAGGCGGTCGAGGTTGCGTAGAAAAGCGTAACCCCAGCTCGGCCCGGGATTGCGCAACGGAGCGGACGAAGGCGCGCGATTCAGAGCCATGACAAGGAGAGGTGCAGGCCAGGGGCGATGTCGCGTTCGATCGGCTGCCGCTGGTGCAGGGCGGAAAAAAACTCCGGCAAGCCAAGGGATCCCTCCTCCTCGTCGGTCAGCGAAAGCTGTAGCGAGGCCACGGCACCTGCCGAATCGCGCGTGAGCACCGCCGCGAACGCGAATGCATCGTCGCTCGCCGCGCCACGCTCCAGGAGCCAGGAGCCCCGCTCCTCGCCTCCGCAGAGGATCACGCGGGACGCCTCGTTCAGCACCGCGGAGCGCAGCGCATGCGCGACGAGCTGCTCTCTTCCCGTGTGAGGGAAAACTTCGCGAACGCTTTGCTGGCGGGAAATGAGGACTTGTTGCACCGCGCTGGGGTGAATGGACGTCTGAAAAAGCGTGGGACTGGCCGAGGGGAAGCTCACCAGGAAATCCTCGAGCGCGCGCGATTCGGCGTAGACCGAGGCGTAGACGATGACGTCGTCCGCGTGCGGCGCGACATCCTGAAGCACGCCGCCGAGCAGCATCCCCAGCTGTGTCATGCGGCGGGTGGCGTTGCGCGGAAAAGCGCCCGCGAGCCGTTGGCGCGTGGCGGCGATGTCCTCGAGACCGGGGGCATCGGTGCGGAGGACCTGGAGGTAACGTTCAACCATGGGAAAGGAGGCAGGCGGCGTGGGCTCCACCGAAAGCGTTGCTCGTGAGCAACACCGCATCGTAATCCTGAGCCGCAAACGGTTCCGCGCTCACCTGGTCGCTGAAGAAGGGCGGCGCGGATCCAATCGTCCCGGGCACTTTTCCCGTTCGCAGCGACTCGGCCGCGAGTGAAAGTTCGACCAGGCCACAGCTGCCGAGAGTGTGTCCCACGCTGCCCTTCCACGAGACGATCGGCGCCTCGGCAAACAGGCGGGCGAGGGTCTCTGCTTCGAGCCTTCCTGCCTCGAGAGTGCCGGTTCCGTGACCTTTCACCCAGATTCGGCGAGAGCCGGCGGCTTCACGCACGGGAGCGAGACAAGCGTCGAATCCTGCGCCGTCCGCCCGGTTGGCGGTGAAATGGTGCATCTCATTGTGCAGACTTTGCGCGCTCAGCTGATACGACTCGCCCCCCGCCGGTCGTGTCTTCTCCAGGACAGCGAAGGCCGCACCATCGCCCAATCCGACGGAACCGGTGGCACGAGCCGCGTAGGGTGCGGGATACTCGTGGTTCAAAATCTTCAACGCGTGGAATCCGCCGCCCACGAAGGGCGAAACAAAGTCGAAGCTGAACACCAGCGCACGCTCGGCCCAGCCAGCGTGCAATGCGCGGGTGGCCAGCAGCAGGCCCAAATGAGCTGACACGCACGCATGCGAGAGCACGGCGACGTTGGCACCCCAGCCGAACTCGCGCCGCATCCAATCCACCGTGGCGAAGGGCGTGCCGTAGCAGAGATGTTCCGCGCGCTTCGTCTGCTGGAACGCATAGAGACTGCCGACACCAAAATTACTGCTCGTGACAAACACGGGGAAGCGCGCCGTCCCCCACGGCGCCGTGGGCACCGATCGCGCCAGCGGCGTGAGCGGGTGTATCCAGTTGGGTGGGACACTCTCGTCCAGCGACCTTCCTGGCACGAGCGCAAGCGGCACGGAATCGCCGCCGGAGGCGCCAAGCACTGGCTGGAGCTTCAGGGCACGCCGCCCGGCGAGCATCGCGGCGTGCGTTTCCCCCGCCGCGCCAAATGCCGTGAGGCAGCCGGTCGCAGAGATCCAGACGGGCGACTGCTCGACCGACGCGCTCATGATTTTTCGAAGCTTGTCAGGCGGACAAGCGTTCTTGGGGCGCGCGGGCGCGGATGAACTCCGCCAGCTTCGCCACACTGGAGAGCGCCACTCGCGATTCCTCGCTGCTGCTGATTTTGATCCCGAATTCTTTCTCGAGCGACACGACCAGCTCGAGCGCGTCGATCGAGTCCAGATTCAGCCCGGCGCCGATCAACGGCTCGTCGTCGCCGATGTCCTCGGGACGCACGTCGGGAATCTTCAGCGTGGTGACGATGAGGTGCTTCAGACGTTGATGCAGGGGATCGGTCATGACGTGGAAAGGCGGTTCACGGCTTGCGGGCGGAGTATTCGCTGAAAAGGCCGAGCATCGCGGTGCGTTTCACGTCCGCGAATCCCGCGTTACGCAGAGCCTCGAGCACCGCTTCGGGACGGACGCACGCATCCATCGTTTCCCAGAAATATACCATCATCTCACGCGCCTCCCGGCTGCCGGTGAAGATTCGGGTGAGTCCGGGATAGACCTTGCCGAAATAGAGTTTGAACAGCCATGCCGGGACGGGGCGGGCCGGTTTGGTGACCTCGAGAATCAGCAGGCGGCCGCCGGGCTTAAGCACGCGGTGATACTCGGCAAATGCCTCGTCGAGGGTGGTCACGTGCCGAAGCGCGTATCCCATTGTGAGGAAATCGAAGGTATGGTTGGCGAAGGGGAGTGCTTCGGCGCGACCCTGCACAAAAGTTGCGGAGAGTTTTTTCTTCGCGACCTCCAGCATGCCTGCGCTCGGATCGAGGCAGGTGATGGCGTCGGCGGAGCCGAGAAGTTTGGCCGCCGCCGTGGCCACCAGTCCGGTGCCGCAGGCGACATCGAGCAGTCGCTGGCCGGGGGCGAGGCCATGCCGTTTCAGCGCCCAGCGTCGATAGAACGAGCCGCTCCGTAGGAAGCCCCAGTCGACGACGCCGTCGTAGTGTTTCGCACCCGCGTCAAACAGCCGGTTGACATACGCTGGTTTGGCTTCGGTCGAGGCGTAGTGTTCAGCGAGGGGCGGGTGGGGCAGCATGGGAAAAGGGCACTCGGGCGAGCGGCAACGGAAGCCCGACGCGATCCGAGACAGCCGTCGCAAGAGCTGGTTGCGCGAGCGCGGCCGATTTTGGCAGAGCCGATCTGCCGAGGGAAACAAGGACGCCTAACTAACAGTTGACAGCAGGCGGATGGCTTCGGATTTTTCCCGCTCCTTTACGGCGGCCATAGCTCAGTTGGTTAGAGCACAAGATTGTGGATCTTGGGGTCGCGGGTTCAAATCCCGTTGGCCGCCCCATTTTTTGCGGGACGTAGAAAAGGTGTTTCCCGTTGATAGCTCGCAGGGGTGGCTGCACGTTGCTTCGCCATGTCTCGGCTGCGGATCGTCACGTTCAACATCGCGCATGCGCGGGGCCTGACGCCCATCCAAGGCTTCACGCTGGGACAAAAATTGCGGGCGAACCTGCGCAAGATCGGTCGGCTGCTCGCACAGCTGCAGCCCGACGTGGTGGCCCTGCAGGAAATCGACGAACGTTCCCGCTGGGCGGGCAACTTCGACCACCTCGAATACCTTCGCCTGCACAGCGGGTTTCCGCATGCGGCGTTCGGGATCCACAATCGTCGCACCGGACTCTTCAACCTGAGTTACGGCAACGCCATCCTCTCGCGTCACCCGATCGTCGCGACTGAGACGGTCGTGTTTGGCCAGCGGCGGGTGGGTGAGAAAGGTTTCCTCTTTGCCGAACTCGATGTGCACGGTCGCATCGTGCCCGTGATGAACGTCCACCTGCATTTCAGTTCACGCGAACATCGTTTCCGGCAGATCGGGCGCATGCTTGCGTGGCTGCGCGAAAAGCAGCGCGGGCGTGCGGCCCACTGGCACGTGCCTCCGATCGTCTGCGGCGATCTCAACAACACGGGCCATGGGGCCGACGCCACCGCTTCGCTGCTCAGTCATCTCCACGATTATGGCGACTACGCGCTGCATCCTGCGAGCGGGCGCACGTTTCCATCGCCCTGGCCGGGCCGGTTGCTCGATTTCGTTTTCATGCCGGGCACCTGCCAGCAGATCCGCTCGGAGATTATCCGATGTTACCTCTCTGACCACCGGCCTGTGCTGGTCGAGTTTGCCCTGCCGTGAGCCGGTCCAGGCGCGAAAACGGCGATTGCCCCATCGGCGGGAAGGGCTTGTGCTCGACAGCCCCATGTCCCGAATCGCCGAGACTTTCGCCCGCGTCCGTGCAGAAAATCGCGCCGCCTTCGTCGCCTATCTTTGCGCCGGCGATCCGGATCTCGAGACATCCGTCCGGGCCTGCCGGGCGGTGATCGAAAACGGCGTCGACGTGCTCGAGCTGGGCGTGCCGTTTTCCGATCCGCTGGCTGACGGCCTGACCAATCAGCTGGCGGCCCAGCGGGCGCTCGAGAGCGGCATGACGATGGCGAAGGTCTTCGAACTCGCCCGCCGCGTCCGCGCCTTTTCCTCGGTGCCGATCGTCTTCTATACCTACTACAATCTGGTTTTTGCCAACGGCGTGGAGAACTACGTGCGCGCCGCGCGGGAGGCCGGCGTCGATGGCCTGCTGACACTCGACCTGCCGCCGGAAGAGGCGCAGGAAGTCGCCACCGCGTGCCGCGCCCACAGTCTCGAGACGGTGATGATCGTGGCGCCGACCACGCCCGACGCGCGGATCGCGCGCATTGCGGCGGCGACGACCGGCTTCATTTACTACGTCTCCCGGGAAGGCGTGACGGGCGTGCGCGATCAACTCGCCGCCAACATCCCCGAGATGCTTGGCCGTATCCGAAAACACACGACACGGCCGGTCGTGGTCGGCTTCGGCATCTCCACTCGCGCCCAGGTCGCTCAAGTCGCCGCGCACGCCGACGGCGTCGTGGTGGGC
>JAEYQF010000019.1 GCA_023410155.1 Verrucomicrobiota bacterium
GGGTTGGGAGAAGAAAAGCGGATCACGATTTCGCGGTCATTTTCCACGCCGGATGAGCGAGCTCAATGCTCGACCGGCGACTCGATGATGAGGCGCAGCGAGTCCAGTCTCAGGCGTGCCGATCGGATCGCCCCTTGGATGTGGCCGAGTTGCTCGCGCGCGAGTTCGATCTCCTCGGCGCGGACGAGATCGTTGCGTTTCCGAAGATCGATCAGCCGCTCGATCTCAGACCCCAGCGCAGCCGTCGCCATATTGAGCGCAGCACGACGACGGTTCTCGCTCAGCGCCTCGGCGGCTCGCTCGGCGGCCTCTCGCATCCCCTTCAGCACCTCGCCGCTGAAGCCCGGTCGGTCGAGGAATCGCTGCAAATCTCCGTCATCCACCTCGCCCGCCACTGCCGTTACTGGCCGCTCGCCGGTGAGGTCGTTGCCGCGGACATCCACGACCACGCGCACCGGCCCAGGCGCCAGGAACTGGTCCACGTGCCAGCGCGAATCGGCCACGGTTTCGAGAACGAACACCACCTCGAGGAGAAGATTCGGCTCGTCCGCCGGCAGAGTGCCAAACGCGGTGCATCCGCGCGGACTCTCCACCAACAGGTCGATCGCATCGCGCACCAGCGCGTGGTCCGCAGAAAGGAAGCGGACGTCCTCACGGGCGAGCGCGCGGCGGCGCTCGAACGTCGCGAGCATCCCATCGCGGTCGATCGAGGGGAAACTCTCCACATAAGCATGCGACGGATCGAGAAACAGTTCGCCGTGCTCGTGCTCCTTCACCCTCACGCCGAAATGATCGAGCAGGTCGAAGAGGAATCGCCTGAGCGCCGGGTCGTCCTCTGCGGCGCGCACGCGCTCCACGATCTCACCGGCCACGCGCACATCGAACGAGTTCAACTCCAGCAGCCGGTCCCGTCCCTGCCGCATTTTCTCCGCGAGCGCCTCGCGGAAAGCGGCCGTCTCGTCGACGAGCTTTTCGATCTCAGCCTCACGTTGCGCCGGGCTCGCCGGCGGCGTCGCCGCCAGCGCGAACAACGATGCACCAAACCGATCCTGGAACTCCGGGCCGCCCTGCAGCGGCGCCTCGAAGGCGTTCAAGCCCCGGTGATACCACTCGAGCACGACTTCGTCGGCACTGCCCATCACATAGGGCACATGGATGCGGATCGTCTCCGTCTGACCGATGCGATCGAGTCGGCCGATGCGTTGCTCCACGAGCCCGGGATTCAGCGGCAAGTCGAACAACACGAGATGGTGCGCGAACTGAAAATTCCGACCTTCACTCCCGATCTCCGAGCACACGAGAAGTTGCGCGCCTTCCGGCTCCGCAAACCAGGCTGCGTTTCGATCGCGCTGCACAAGCGCCAGTCCCTCGTGAAACAAGCCTACCTTAGTCGCAGTGAGCTCCTGCAGCGCCGCCGCGAGCGCGAGGACTTTGCGTTGCGATTTGCAGATGAGCAGGACCTTTGCCGGCGCGAGATCCTTCAAAAGTCCCACGAGCCACGCGAGCCGTGGATCGCCTTTGAAGGAATAGCGCACGGACTCTCCTCCCCCTGCCTCCTCCGCCTGGAGTTCGCGTGCGATCCGCGCGAGCAATGTCACGTTGTGCTCGGAGTCGATCGGCGCGGGACAAAACTTACGCTTCGGGAATCCGCTCAACGCCGCCCGCGTGTTTCGAAACACCACGCGCCCGGTGCCGTGCTGGTCGAGCAGCGTCCGCAACAGCGCTTCGCGGGCACCGCGCGCGCCCTTCCTCACCGCCGCGAGATGCTGCGCCAGCCGCTCGGGATCCTTGGTGAAAATCTCGGCCAGAGTGGTCGCGTCGTTTTCATCGATCGGTTTTCCCTCAACCAACCGATTCGCGACCGAGGCCACCCGCGTGTAGCGCTCTGTCTCCTCGCGAAACTGCACGAGGTCACGATAGCGCGCCGGATCCAGCAAGCGGAGCCGCGCAAAATGTCCTTCCAACCCGAGCTGCGTCGGCGTCGCCGTCAGCAGCAGCAATCCCGGTGTCTTCGCCGCGAGCGCCTCCACGAGCGCATACTCCGCACTCACCCGCTCCGGCGTCCAAGCGAGGTGATGCGCTTCATCGACGATGACGAGATCCCACCCGGCATCCGCCACCTGCCCCGCGCGGCGCTCGTTCGTCGCCGCAAACGTCACGCTGCACAAAGCCAGCTGCGTGCTCGCAAACGGATTCGCCTCGGGAGTGCGCGACTCGAGTTCCGCGCATCGCGCCTCATCGATTATCGTGAACCACAGATTGAAGCGTCGCAGGAGTTCCACGAACCACTGATGCACCAACGACTCCGGCACGAGGATCAGCGCCCGCTTCACTTTCCCGACCTCTAGCAGCCGATGCAGGATCAGGCACGCCTCGATCGTCTTGCCCAGTCCCACCTCGTCGGCGAGCAGCACCCGGGGCAACTGCCGGGACGCGACTTCGTTCAGGATGAAGAACTGATGCGGCAACAAATCGATGCGCCCGCCGAGAAAACCACGCACGGGCGAGGACCGCAGCCGTTCCCTCATCACGAGCGCCAGCCATCGTAAATCAAACACGTCGTTCGGGTCCGCTTGTCCGGCGAGCAGTCGCTCCACGGGCGCATTCACGCTCGTGACATCCGAGATCTCGTCCTCTCGCATCCGCGTGCCGGCGCCCGCATACACCAGCAGCCCGCATTCTTCCTCCACACTCTCGATCACCAGACTCGCACCACTTCGCCCGACGACGCTTTCACCCACGCGAAACATCACGCGCTTCAACACCGGCGTGGCAGCCGCGTAGATCCGCCGCTCGTTCGTCGCCGGAAACGAAACCTCGATTCGCCCGCCCTCGACGCTCGCGACTACGCCGAGCCCGAGCTCGGGTTCGCGTTCGCTCACACACCGCTGTCCTGGAAAACGGAGACTCACGCCCACGATGAAGTGCGCGCGCGGCTCGTTTTCCAGCGCCATCTGGCGAATACGGCCCGCCGCCTGACGCTCACTCGCCAGGGCTGCGCACTTCGCGCAGTTTCGAGTAAACCTTCTGGAAATACGGATGCGGCGAATACGTCTGCGCGCGCGGCTCGTCGCCCCAATACGGCTGCACCATGTTCATCCGCTCTCCATCGCCGTTCCAGGCCCAGGCGAGGAGCGGCCAGCCTTTCTCTCGCGCGTGGTCAATGATCGCACTCCAGTCCGACTCGCCTTCGCGCTCGCCCCCAAACTCGCCGACGATCGCGGGGCGCCCCGTCGCATCGAGCGCATCGAGATCCTCTGGTCGCATCCAGCGATTGGGTCCCTGCTCCACCCAACCGCTGGCATAGATGTGCACCGAAAAGATGAGATTCCCGTCCGGCAACAGCGCCGAAGCGTCACGCGCCACATACGTCTCCTGCCCCCAGCCGGGCACGTCGACGATGATCGGCCCCTGATAAACCTCCCGCACGACCGAGATCGCGGGATTGTAGGCGTCCGCAAACGTCCTGGCGGTCTGCTTGTGACTGCCCCATTCGTTCATCAGGTTCACGATGAGTCCGGGCGCAGCCTCGTTGAGGGTGGCAAAATTCTTCTTCCACCACCGGGCCGCATTCAACAACTCCTCCGCACTGTCGCTGCCGTTGTAGGGGAAATGATGATACGTCGCGATCACGCGCAGCCCCTCGGCGTGCGCCTCGCGCAGCCAACGCGTCGCCACTTCCATTGGCACGCGCGGCTCGATCTCGACTCGCACGGTGCGGATCGCCGGATGTTGTCTCATTAGCTCCCACCCGAACGTCACGTTCCCCTCGGCGAAATACGAAGGCTGCAGATTCACGCCGTCACCCCACTCGAGCGAGCGCCCCGCGAAGGCGGCCGCGCCGCACGCCACACCAGCCAGAACGAAGACCGCGCACCGCCAAAAAATCCTGTGAATGACCATGAGGCCGACGAGCGAGTGCCCTCCGCCATTCCCTGTCAACGGCGACCACCGCCCCTCCCGCGCTCCCCGCCCCCGCCTCCCCTCAAACACCAGCGCAGCGAACAAGAGAAGAACTACAACGTTATATATTATATGACGTTGTAGTCCGTGCTGCGCGGGGTTCGCGGCAACGGGAGAAGATCGATGTGCGGAGTGGCTCGGGTGTGATTCACGTGCGCGCGTGACTCGGCGCGGACACTGGCGTGACTCGGTGCGGACACTGCCGTGAGGCGGTGCGGACGCTGGCGTGAGTCGGTGCGGACGCTGGCGTGAGGCGGTGCGGCGGGGATGGTGGATCATTTCTCCTTCGCGGTCATCGGGAGAGGCTCCGTTGGCCTCGTGACGCGCGCGAAGATCGCGAGGGAGTTCTCGCTCACGCCACCTCCGCAAAAGCTACCACGATCAGCCGTTCATCTCGATCGTGACTCGGTCTACATCGTGGCATGAACCGGGATCCACGTTGGCGCGACTTGGGACGGAGTTGGCGGCGAGTCGATCCGAGCACTGCGACGGCTCGGGGCCGACTTCGCCTTGAGTCGAGCGTCAGCCAATTGCTGAGGCGCACTTCCGAAGCTCTCCCAGAGAAATTCCCGCGGGGCGCGGCTACGTTGGGCCATGAACACACCTTTTTCGCGTAAGCCCCGCCTCCCCTCCGAAAAACTCCGCGACCAAGTCGTCGTGATCACGGGCGCGTCGAGCGGAATCGGCCGCGCCACCGCAATCGCGTTTGCACGCGAGGGTGCCCGGCTCGTGCTGGCCGCGCGAAACGCGCCGGCATTGCAGGAAGTCGCCGGCGAATGTGCATCACACGGCATTCATGCGCGGATCGTGCCCACCGATGTCGCGGACGCCGCTGCGGTTCAGAACCTGGTGCAACAAACACTCGACGCGTTCGGCCGCATCGATGTTTGGATCAACAACGCCGGCGTCGGGTTGTTTGGCCCGTTCCAGCGCGCCTCAATTGAAGAACATCGGCGCGTCGTGGAGATCGATCTTTTTGGCGCGATGAACGCCGCTTCGGCGGTCGTGCCCGTTTTCCTGCGTCAAAAGCGCGGCACGATGATCACCAATATCTCGATCGGCGGATTTGTCCCCGTGCCTTTCGCGTCGGCTTACACCGCGGCGAAATTCGGCCTGCGCGGTTTCATGGCGGGACTGCGCCAGGAACTCGCTCCGCACCGCGACATCCACATCTCGTGCATTTTTCCCGGCGTGATCGACACTCCCGGCTACCAACATGGCGCCAACGTCTCCGGCGCGATGCTCAAGCCGACGCCGATCATGGATCCACCCGAGCGCGTTGCGGATGCCTTGGTCGCAGTGGCCGAGCATCCGCGTCCCGAGGTGCCGGTCGGGCTGCCCACGCGCGCCGCGCGATTCGGCTACGGCGTGGCTCCGGGGCTCACCGAGTGGATGACCGGGCTGTTTTTCCGCACTTATCTGCGCCGCGCAGACCCGGCCCCGTTCGAGCAGGGAAATCTGTTTGAACCTTCGAGCGGGCGGATGTCTGCCAGTGGCGGGTGGCAGTCCCAACCGCAATCCACGCCCACGCGCGCACTGGTCGGTGCAGCGGGTGCGGCGGCTGTCGTCGTTGCCGCGGGTTGGTGGTGGCGTTCACGTCAGCGGAAGAACACGCGTCAAATTTACCAGCCGCGCCGGGTGCGAGAGGTCGGTCCGCGGAAAGGCCTCACCGCCCGCGCGGACCCGGTCGAAGCCGTGCCGATCCATTGATCCGGCGCTCAACGCACGTGAAACACGAGCGTGGGATCCAATGGATAGCGGCCGAACCGCTCGCCGTAGAGCGCGAGGCCGCCAGGTAGCGCCTCGTCCACTTCGAAACGGAGCACGAGCTCGCCGCCAGCGGCAGCCCGTTCCAGCGCAGCGGGCGGAAGTGTCACCTCAACGCGGTAGCCGTAGGAGCCGGCTTCGCGCAACTTGCGATCGCGCGGCTGCGCGTGCCACGAGAGCACGCCGCGATGATCCGCCGGATCGTCGGGTAGCGAGACTGTTTCGGCGGCAAGGCCGTTGGCGCGAATCCGCACCGCAGTCGGGAATCTCTTTGTATCCGTCATTGGATACGCGTTGGGATTCGCGCTCGGGTCGTGCGTGCCGTGCCCGCGCATGAAGTCGCCCCCGATGTTCGCCGCGCCGTCGCGATCCTTGCCGAAGAGCTGCTTGGCGGAGGCTTCAAAGACGAGCGTCGCGCCGGTGACTTTCTTCACGTCGAGATTCGCCGGCCAGGGCAGGCGATACTCGAAGAAGCCGCTGCCGGCGCCGTTTACCTTCAATCCGTCGAGCACGTTCCATTGCTTCTGTGACC
>JAEYQF010000167.1 GCA_023410155.1 Verrucomicrobiota bacterium
CGCCGGCCCCCGGGGGGGGTGTTTTGCGCCGAGGGTCGCTTCATTGTGGGACAAGGACTCTACGAAGGCCTCGGTGGTGGGGCGTGGATTCTGGACCGCGGTCTTAATCCGCCGCCGATTCCTCCGCCCGCACTTCCGGCGATCCCCGAGCCCTCGACTTACGGTCTCCTCGGTGCACTCGCTCTCGCCGGACTGGCTCTCCAGCGTCTCCGGCGCCAGCGCGACCGGGTCCTCGAAGTTGATCAACGCACCTCGTAGAACCGCCACCGCGGCGCGAAGTCGCGCGGGACGCGTTCGCCTTTGAGCCGCGCGCGCACGAGTTCGATCGGCATCGGGCCGCCGCGGAGGATCTCGTCGTGAAATTCTTTCAGCGGCATGCCGCCTTTGACGACGAGTTCGTCGTGCAGCGCGCGAAGCTGGAGCGCGCCCATCATGTAACCGACCTGGTAGAGCGGCGAGTAATCGCCGCGAAACGAGCGTCGCACTTCACCCTCGGCGCTCGCGCGCTCGTGACCGACGCGCTCGACCAGGAAGTCCACGCACTGCTGCGGCGTCCATTTCCCGAGGTGGAAGTTGAGCGAGAAAAGAATCCGCGCGCAGCGATGCGTCCGCCAGAAGAGCATGCCGACCCGGTCCTCGGCCGAGCGCGGGAAACCGAGATCCCACAACTGAAACTCCCACCACAGTGCCCAGCCTTCGACCCAGAACGGCGTGGAGAATAGCGCACGGTGGGGATTGTAGCGCCCCTCGTAGAAATACTGCAGCCGGTGCCCCGGCACGAGTTCGTGAAACACGGTCGCGCGCGCAAAGTGCACGTTGTTCGCCCGCAGGCTCATGAGCTTTTGCTCGTGCTCCATCGTGTCGGTCGGAAACGCCACGAGGATGTCCTCTCCGCCGAGGAAGAACGGCGCAATCTTCTGATACTCCGGCGAGAGCATCTGGATGCGCCAGAGATCCGCCGCCATCGGCGGAATGCTCACGAGATCGCGCTGCTGCACAAACTCGATCGCCTCGAGCGCGAGTTCGCGCACGAGCTGCGGCTGCTCACCGGGCGCGAGCGACCTCTTCTTCACGCTCTCCAGCGCCGCACGCCAGTCGTCGCCAAAACCCAGTTCGCGCGCGGCGCGCTTCCACTCGACGTCGCACCACGCGAGTTCACGCTCGGCGATCGCGATCAGTTCTTCGGGTGAATACGCGATCAACTCACGCTCGAGGTCGGCGCGCAGTCCCTCCTCTCCCAAGGGCTCGCCGATGATCGGTTCCTCGCGGCCAGCCTCGATGCCGGCGAGCGACTCACGCAGAAATGCCGAATACTCGTCGAGCGCGTCACCAAACTTCTGATACGGCACCCGGACCCACCAGCCAAAGAGCGGATCGTAGCCATCATAAAACTTGAACCAGTCGGCGAGCGTCTCCTTCAGCTCGGCGATCCGACGCGCAGCGCGGTAAGCGACGATCGGCGACACGGCCGGCCGATTCTCGCCGGAGAACTCCGCGCGGACCTTCGCCAACGCGGTCTTCATGCGATCGATCTCACCCGCGGCCTCACGCGGCGCGACACGCTCCATGAACCGGCGCGACTCCTGCAGGCGTGCGATCGACTCCGCAAACGGCAGCAGCTCCGCCATCTCTGCTCCGCGCGATGACTCCCGCGCCACGAGCGCGAGTTCGTGACGCAGATGCGTCGTAAGCAGCGCGAGATCAAGGCTCCCTTCGACGCTGAGGTTCGCGTCCTCGATCGCACGCACGCGCTCCTGCCAACCGTTGAGAAACTCCTTCAGCTTCGAGAGCTGGAGTGCGGAGTTGCGCACGTCGTAGAAGCGCAGGAGCTCCGCGCGATCCTTCGAGAAACGTTCCACGAGCTCCCGCAGCTCGCTTGATCGTGATATCGCCAGTTCGCCCGGCGCGGGCACGTAATCGGCTACGGCGCGCGTGGCGACCGGCGGCGTCCCTTCGGCCAACATCGTCGAAACGCCAAGCAAGCCACAGAGCCAGTAACGCGAGCGCATGCCGCATCCAATCCCTCTCGCCTGACCCGCGTCAAACTCCGGCACGCGTCGGCGCCCCAAGCGGACCGAGTCGGGACACGTTGCGCACCAACTCGGGACTGGGTGCGATCCAAGTCCCGCCGACGTGCGACTCGAGGCGTCGCAATCCGCTCACACCACCGGACGGCGGCGGTAGAACACCAGTCCGGGCATCGCGAGCCCCACCGCGAGCGCGGCGATGATGAAGAACGCGCGCAGACCGGAGTTGATCGCCTGGGTGAGCAGCTCGGGCGTGGCGCCTTTCACGTAGATCTGCTGGATCGTGATCAGCGCCGTGAAGAGCGCGACTCCAGGAATCATCGGAATCACTGCGGCCACGGTGAATACCTTCGGATGCGCGCGCAGCCGCTGCGCCTGCCACACTCCGATGAAACTGATCAGCGTCGCCGCGATCCAGGTGCCAACCTCGACCGGCACACCGATGCGCAGCAGCAGAAAACGCAGACCATGTCCGAACGCGCCAAGCGCCGCGCAGTATCCGAGCACGCGCGCGGGCACATTGAACAACATGCCGAAACCGACGGCCGGCACAGCGGCGAGCGCCATGTCTTGCAACAACTCGACTGCGATCATGACAGCCACCCCCACACCTTCCACGCGCTCATCGCGGCGACGATGCCGGCGCACGTTGCCCCGGAAAGCAGCAGCGCAAACGCGCCGCGCGAGATGCCAGTGTTGATGTAGCCTTTGACCATGTCCGAGACGGAATTGATCAACGGGTAGCCGGGAACGAGCAGCAGCACGCTGGCCGCCATCGCGACTTTCGGGGTCGTGCTGAGATCGTAAATGAAGCCGACCGCGGTGACTGACGTCGCGACAAACGCCGTGCCGGCGAACACGATCACCGGACTGAAGTGCCAGTGTGCGAGCCGTTGCCGCACCGCCATCGCCACCGCACTCGCGACCGTGACCAGCGCGCAGGCCGCCCAATCAGCGTGATTGAGCCGGGCGAAACACGCACACGAAAGACCGATCACCAGCGCCACGAGCCAGCGCGGATAATGCAGCGGCTGCAGCGCGAGAAGTTGCGCGCGATATTGCGTGCGATCGAGTCGCCCCGCCTCCACCTCGAGCACGAGGCGCTGCACTTCCATGACGATGTGCATGTTGATGCCGCGATCTTCGTTGCGGCGAACAGTGGCCTTGCTGCGGCCCTTGATGCGCACCGCGACCGTGACGGCGTTGGCCATCAGCGCGATCTCGACGCGCTCCGCGCCGAGCGCCAGACCGACGCGGCGCGCGAGCGACTCGATCAACGCGCTCTCCGCGCCATGTTGCAGGAGTTTCAGCGCAGTGTCCGCGCAAAGCGGCGCGATGTCGATCGGCTGCGGATCGTGGGTGGTCGGTTGCGCCATCGTGAGATCAATTAACTGCTGATCGACGCGGAGGAACGCGAAGAGATCGAGCCATCATTTGAGCCGTCGCGCGCGATCCGTGTCCATTCGCCGCTCAGAATTCGATGCCGAGCTGCGCCTTTACGCCGGCGTTGAAGGGATGCTTGATCTCGCGCATCTCGGTCACGAGATCGGCGAGTTCGATCACCTCGGGCAATGCTCCGCGGCCCGTAAGCACCACATGTTGCATCGGCGGACGCGTGCGGAGCGCGGCGAGAACTTCCTGTTTCGGCAAATAATCCATCGAGAGAACGACGTTGAGCTCGTCGAGCAGCACGAAGTCGATCTCCGGATCGGCGAAGCATCGGAGCGCGATGTCCCAACCTCGGCGGCAGCGCGCGATGTCGCCGGATTTGTCCTGAGTATCCCAGGTGAAACCGCCACCGACTGCATGCCACTCAAGCGTGGGGCCGCGCAGCACGCGTTCGACCGCGTCGGCGCCTTCCTTGATAAATTGCACGACGACGCAGCGTCGCTTGTGTGCGACCATCCGGGCGAGCATGCCGAAGGCGGCGGTGCTTTTCCCTTTGCCGTTGCCCGTGTGGACGATGACGAGGCCCTTTTTTTCCTGCGCCGTGGCGAGTTTCTCCCGCATCTCGGCTTGGAGTTTCTCCATGCGGGCACGGTGCTCGGCTTCAGTTTCGGTGCGGAAATCTTCGCTCATGAGGAGATCATTTGGATTTGAAGGCACGCGTGCAACCACCACGGGAATCGAGGGGGCAGTTCACGGCAACTCGAGCGTGAGCCCCGGCAGCGTTCGAGACCTGACCCCGAACACATCGCGCAACAATTCGGGCGTCATCACGTCCTCTGGGCTTCCGCAGGCGCGCAATCTTCCACGATCCATCACCACGACGAGATCGAGGCAGTGCGCGAGTCGTAGATCGTGCAGCGAAAGCAGGATGGTCTGACCTGCCTCCCGAAGACGCCGGGCGTAAACCAGCAGTTCTAGCGCGTGACGCGGATCGAGCGCTGCCAGCGGCTCATCCCACAGCTGCAGCGGCGCGCCGGTGGCGCACGCGCGCGCAAGCAGCACACGCTGGCGCTCGCCGCCGGAGAGCCGATTCACCGGACGCTGCGCGAGCGCCGTGAGATCAAACTGGGCAAGCGCTTCGTCGACGCCGCGCTCGTCGTCACCATGGGCGAAGCGCGCCTGCGCAACCACGGAACGCACGGTAAACCCAAATTCAAAATGAGCCTCCTGCGGCACCCATGCTGCGCGCCGCCCGCGTTCGAGCATCGACACGGCATCGAGCGGATTCCCCGCCCACCGCACGCTGCCGGTCGCGGGCAGCAGGCCGGCGGCAACCTGGAGCACGGTGGACTTGCCCGAACCGTTGGGACCGATCAGACCGGCCATCACGCCCGCGCCGATTTGAACCGTCACCTCAGAGATGCGGGATTCGACGGAGACATCGTGGAGTTCGAGAGCCGGTTTCATGGTTGGCGGCGCAGGAGCCAAAGGAAGAACGGACCGCCGACCAGCGCGGTGACGATGCCTAGCCGCAGCCCGCCGGCGGATCGCCCGATCAAATCGCAAGCGAGCACAAACGCGGCGCCACCGACCAGCCCGAGCGGCACCAGGCGCCGGTGTTCGGGACCGACGAGCAAACGCAGAAGGTGCGGCACGACCAGCCCGACGAAACCCACCGTGCCGGCAACGGCAGTCGCGAGCGCCGTCATCACGGTCGCGAGCACAAGCATTCGACGGCGGAGCGACTGCACGTCGACGCCGAGACTCTGCGCCTCCTGCGCACCGAGGCTCAACAAGTCCATGGGCCGGCCGAGCGGCCACAGCAGTGCCGCAGCGGCGAGCACCGGCGCGATCATGGCAACATGTTCCCAAGTTCGGTCCTCGACTCCGCCAAGCAGCCAGAAGAGCACCTGCGCGTTCCGCTCGTAAGTGAGCGTGAAGTTCGAAAGCACGTAGCTCGTGACGGCGCCAAGCAGGGCGTTGAGGGCAACGCCGGCCAAGAGCAGCCGCTCCGTGCTGGCTCCGCGATGTGCGAGCCCCACCACAGCCATGGTGGCAGCAAAGGCCCCACAGATCGCCGCCACCGGCAGAATGAAAAGCGAGGTCGTGGCCCACCCCGCTCCGATCGCGATCACCGCGCCGGCCGCGCCTCCGCTCGACACGCCGAGCAGCCCGGGACTCGCAAGACTGTTCCGGAAATACGCCTGCATCACCAGCCCGCTCGCGGAGAGTGCGGCGCCTACCAACATCGCAACACAGACGCGCGGCAGCCTTACCTGCCAGAGAACCGTCGCGGCCAGTTCGTCCTCGTGCATGATCCCCGCCCAAATTCGCGCCGGACTCAGCCAGAGATCGCCGACGCCGAGCGAGACGACGATCATCACCACCAGCGCCGCCCAAACGAACGGCAGCGCGATACGCGGGACCCACGTCGGCGTCATCGAAACACCTCCGGGTGCAGAGCGCGCGCGAGCTGCTCGTAGGCCTCGACGCGATAATGCGAGATGCAGCTCAGCTGCCACGGCTCAAGCCGCGCGATGCGCTCGTGCTTTACCGCCTCCATCGACCGGTAGGGGGGCAACTGCTTGAACGGAGCAAGCGCAGCGGCATCGTCGAAGCCCGCGACCACCACGCGCTCGATCGGCCAGGTGAGCATCTGCTCGTTCGGCGGTGCGGCGTGGCCGCGCAGCCCGCCCACCGTGAAGGCGAGGTTTTCCGCGCCGGCGTGATCGCAGAGATCCTGAAAGGTGGAGTCGGCGCCGGGGATCACACCGTAGGTCGAGGGCGCGATCACACGCACGCGCGGCCGCCCCTGCAGCTTCTCGCGCAGCGTATCCACGCGAGCACGACACGAAGCGATGAGCCGCTCCGCGCGGGCTTCCGCCCCGGAACCGAGCGCGCGCGCGAGCAGACGCAGGCTCGCGAAGTTGTCCTCCAGCGTCCGATACCGATCGATCACGAGCACCTTGACGCCGGCGCGCTGCACCTGCGCGACAAGCTCGCCGCGGCTGTAATCCGTCACGAGCACCAGCGTGGGCCGGAAACGCAGCACGCTTTCCACATCGCCGTTGAGCCGTAACTGCGGGAACGCTTCGGCCTGTTTCGCGGTCGCGGAAAACGCCCGGTCGCGGGAGAGATGGCTCAGGGCCACGATTTGCGCAGGCTCAGCCAACGCGACCAGCAACTCGTCCGTCCCGACCGTTTGCGAAACGACCCGCACCGGCTCCTCCACCCCAAGGGCTGCGGAACCACCGAGGGCCGCGAGCACGAGAACGAGAGAAACCAATCGGCGAATCATCGGGACGGGGAAAGTTGCGCGCTCCGTTCAGAATCGCCACTCCACGCTTCCGTAGGCGGCCCGCGGCAAGGCGGGATATCCGTGGGCGGGCTCGTAGCGTTCGTCGAGGGCGTTTTCCAGACGCGCTCTGAGCAGGAGTCGCTCGTTCACCTGCCAGGCGGCATGGAATCGAACGACGCTGTAGTCTTCGGCAGCGATCGTGACAAACGTGAGCGCATCCACGTCGTGCCGATCCGCCACAAAAGCAATCCCGGCGCCCACGCTGAAGGTGCGTGTAAGTTCATGCCAAGCATCCGCGACGAAGGTATGCCGCGGTCGGCGAAGGAGCCGCTCGCCCGTGGCATTGTCCTCCGCCTCGAGCCAGGTGTAGGCCAGCTGAAGACTGGCCGCGCTGGAGAGGTTGAGCCGCGACCCAACTTCGACGCCATAGGTGCGAGCGTCGGAAATGTTGCGCACGGTCGAGGGAAAGACGCTGAAGTCATAGGCAATCAGGTCGTCATAGCGCATGTCGAACCACGTCACCGAAATCGAGCCCCGGCGCTCCGGAAGCGTGACATCGAACCCGGCGTCCCATCCGCGCGCTCTTTCCGGCTCTAGTTGAGGATTCCCGACGTAGAAGGAGTCCCGGCCATACAGATCGAGAAAACTCGGTGAACGGAAAGCCGTGCCGTAGCTGCTGCGAAGCTTCAGCCGCTCCGGCAGGGCGAGCCACGCCAGCGTCACCCGCCCGGTGGTGGCGTGGCCGAAGGTGTCGTGATCGTCGTTGCGCAGCCCGAGTGTGAGGAACAGATCCTGACGCAGCGTGATCTCGTCCTGCGCAAACACCGCGAATAGGGTCTGGTTCTCGTTGATCTCGCCGAAGCCGTCGCTGCGCGTGTCCGCCCACTCGGTCGTAGTGCCAAACGTGATACGGTGCTTGGCGAGCCCGCTCCAGGTCGCCTGCGCGTCGATGACGCCGCGTCGATTCGTGGTCGTGTCGTGACTCACGGGCGAATCCCAAGGCGGATTGGGAGCGGGGTTATCGGAGACTTGCTGCCGATGTTCGGCGCCCAGCGTCGCCCGCAGCTGCCAGTCGGGCGCGGGCAAGAACTCCGCAAACACCGTGGCCAGTCCGATGCGCTCCCGCTCGGAGTTGTTTGGATCGTTGGTGAACCGGTCGCCGGGCGAGTCATAGTCGCCGAGATACCCGCGCGCCGTCGCGCCGACCTTCAGCTGCTCGTTGACCGTTCGGTCGAGACGAAGGGCGAAGCCCCCGCGATTGAACGCGTTGTCCGGCCGGTCGTTATCCGTGTGCCCGGCGAATGCGGAGAAGTTAAAAGCCGAGGCTCCGTTCGCGCCGGCGATGGAAGCGCGGCTGGAGACCGAGCCCAGGCTGCCCGCCTCCACGGCGATCGAACCGCTCGCCGGTCCACTGCCGGGGAGTTGCTCGATCGAGATCACGCCACCGACCGCTTCGCCGCCGTGCAGCGTGCTCTGCGGGCCGCGCACGATTTCGATGCGCTCCTGCGACCCGATCTGCGACCCGCTGAGGAAATTGAAGTAGTCGGTGTTAGCGTCGTTGAACCGGATGCCATCAACGAGGAACAAGGTGTGATTCGACTCGGAGCCGCGCAGGAAGAGCGAAGTCGCCGCACCGCGTGCGCCCGTCGCGGTGGACGGCGTGCCCGGCACGAGCGCGAGCGCCGAGGCCAGCGACGAGATTTGGCGGTCCGCGAGGTCGTGGCCCGAGATCACGTCGGCCGCCATCCCGAGCTGGGCGATCGGCACCGGCGTGCGCGTCGCCGCGACGACGAGTGTGTCGAATTCGGCCACGGCTTCTTGAGCCGCGGCGATGGAG
>JAEYQF010000215.1 GCA_023410155.1 Verrucomicrobiota bacterium
ACCGAGATCACCACCTACGGCTTGGGCCTGAATTGGTATCTCTCGCGCAGCGTTCGCGCCAACTTCGATTTCTTCCACAACGAATTCGACCTCGCGCCGGGCGCCACGCCCGCCGCCAACGCACTCATCAGCGACAGCGAGACCAGCTTCATCAGCCGGCTCCAGCTCTCGTTCTAATCTCGAACTTCAATTCGCACGGTCATGAAGGCCAAGACTCTCCTCCTCTCCCTCGCGGCTCTCGTGCTTGCCACGGGAGCTTCCGCCAAATCCATCGAACTGCTCAACGTCTCCTACGATCCGACACGTGAGCTCTACGTCGAATTCAACAAAGCTTTTGCCGCCCACTGGAAAGCGAAGACGGGTGACGACGTCGCAATCAAACAATCCCACGGCGGCTCCGGCAAACAGGCCCGATCCGTGATCGATGGTCTTCGGGCCGACATCGTCACGCTCGCGCTCGCGGGCGACGTCGACGCGCTTGCCACCACCGGCAAACTCATTCCGGCGGATTGGCAGAAACGTCTCCCGCACAACTCCGCCCCTTACACGAGCACCATCGTGTTTCTCGTCCGCAAAGGGAACCCTCAGAAGATCAGGGATTGGGATGACCTCGTTCGTCCCGGCGTCTCCGTGATCACGCCCAATCCGAAAACCTCGGGCGGCGCACAGTGGAATTACCTGGCCGCTTGGGAGTTCGCGAAGCGCAAATACGGTGGGGACGATCAGGCCCGAGAGTTCGTGGCCAAGCTCTACAAAAACGTGGCTGTGCTCGACTCCGGTGCCCGCGGCGCCACGACGACGTTCGTGCAGCGTGAGATTGGTGATGTGTTCATCTCGTGGGAAAACGAAGCGTATCTCGCCCTGAAGGAATTCGGTTCCGACCAGTTTCAGATCGTCGTGCCCTCGCTGAGCATCCTCGCTGAGCCCACGGTGGCCGTGGTGGACAAAGTGGTGGCCAGAAAAGGCACCGCCGAAGTCGCCAAAGCTTACCTCGAATATCTCTACTCGGACGAGGGTCAGGAGATTGCCGCGCGCAATTTCTACCGCCCGCGCAACGCTGCGATCGCTGCGAAGTATCCGGACAACTTCGCCAAGGTGGAACTCTTCACCATCGATGAAGCGTTCGGCGGCTGGGCCAAGGCGAAGAAGACCCACTTCGCCGACGGCGGGTTCTTCGACCAGATCTACGCCAAGTAAGCCCCCGCTCTCTTCTGCCGCGCGACGTTCGCTACCGAGCGACAGGCGCGTTTGTCGCGCGGCAATGACCTGCAACCGATGAAAGGCATCCTCATGCATCCGTCATTTACTTCTCGTTATTCTACGGTCGCCCGGGTGTTGGCGCCGCCTGCGTTCGATTCGTCGCCGGCCTCTCTGGCCGGGCGCCTGTCTCGCGTTTACGATTTCGCACAACGTTCAGATTACGTCTTCGGCTCGCCCGTCGGCCCGTTCTTCGTGGGTGGCCGCAATCTTCACCTCCACCGCTTCGTCTATTTCGGCCCGAACGCTTCGGACGCCTCGCTCCGTCTTGCGTTCCTCGCGGGCTGGGACCACCGCGACCTCCGTTCGACTCTCGCGCTCGCCGCGATCGTCGAGGGCCTCGCATTCGAGCCGGATCTCGGACACGGCCTGAATCTTTCGTTCTTTCCGCTGATCGACGTGCTCGGTGCCACCGCTTTGTCCGCGCCGCGTGCCCTCGATCGGGAGAACTGGGTCCACAGCCGGTTTCCGGAGCTGTCTCTGTTGGAAAAAGACGCGCGTGTTCGCGGTTACCACGGCTTCGTGCGTCTCGAGTCCGCCGAGGGCGAAGACCTCGTCAGCGTGCGGCTCCGCGCGGCTGCGCCGCTGGAGAACTTCGCGCCCGCGACGGAGCTGATTTCGTCCGAAGACGTGGAGCCGTTTCCCATCCGCTGGCAAAGCGATCCGGCACGCTATTTCTCCGATGGTCCGCTCTCGATTAGCGACGACCTGCCGGTGCCTCCGTTCGAACTGACGGTGCGCATCCCGTCCGTCTGGCCGGACGAACTCTACGCCCGAGCGGCGTCTGCCATCCTCAAACGTTTCGTGCTCCGCCACCGCGGATTCTTCGCCTATGCGCAGCACCTTTGAAGTTCCCTCCCGACGCCTCCGTTCTCCATTCCCGCGATTCTTGTCGCCGGCGTGGGGATCTGAAGGCGCGAAGAACCAGCCCGCCATGAACGCTCCTGCGACCGATCTGTATCCGCAAAAACTGCGCCGCCTCTACTGGCCCTTCATCGCCGTGGCGGAGAGCTCGCCACTCGTGATCGGCACGGTGGCCGGGTCCTTCCGGGCGGACGGCCGTGCTTACACAATCCCGCGGTTCACGTTTCTCGGCCCGACGACCAACGTGCCGCAAAAGCGCATCGGGCTGTTCGCCCTCATCCACGGTGATGAGCCGGCCGGCGCAGCGACATTTCTGAAGCTGCTCGAGGATCTCGCCGCGCATCCGCATTTGGCGCGCGGTTACGATCTGGTGTTTTACCCGCTCTGCAATCCGACGGGCTACGAGGATGGCACGCGGTGCAATCGCGCCGGCGCCGATCTCAACCGCGAGTTCTGGCGCGCCTCGAGCCACCCCGAGGTGAAGATCCTGGAGCAAGAGCTGCGCTCGCAGCAGTTCGAGGGTTTGATCGCACTGCATGCCGATGACACCAGCGACGGCCTGTATGGCTACGCGCACGGGCGTGAGTTGAACGAGGACTTGCTCGTCCCGGCGCTGCGGGCATCTGAACAGGTGATCCCCTGCAATCACGGTGCCGTGATCGACGGGTTCACGGCCTGCGCCGGCGTCATCAACGACTGCTTCACCGGCGTGCTGCGTCCGCCGCCGGAGCAACAGCCGCAGCCCTTCGAGATCATTTTCGAAACACCGGGGCGGGCTCCGCTCGAACAGCAGGCCGAGGCGGCCCGCGTCGCCGTTGAGACGATCCTCAATGAGCACCGTCAGTTCATCGCCTACGCACAGGACCTCTGAGCGACCTCTCTTTCCAGCCATGTCGACCGCTCGCGTCTCACGTTCCGTCCTCCCCGGCTTCGGACTTTCGCTCGGATTCACTCTGGCTTACCTGGGCCTCATCGTGCTTCTGCCGCTGTCGGCGGCTTTCTTGCGCACGGCGGGCATGAGTTGGGCGGAATTTTCCGAAGCGGTCGCGTCCCCCCGCGTGCTCGCTTCGTATCGGCTGAGTTTCGGGGCCTCGCTTGCCGCGGCTTCGGTCAATTGCGTCTTCGGTCTCGTCGTCGCGTGGGTTCTGGTGCGCTACTCGTTCTTTGGGCGTCGCGTGGTTGACGCGCTCGTCGACCTGCCGTTTGCGCTGCCGACCGCGGTGGCCGGCATCGCCCTCACTGCCATCTATGCGAAGAATGGCTGGGTGGGGCAGTGGCTCGAGCCGCTCGGCGTCAAGGTGGCGTTCACCGAGATCGGTGTGTTCGTCGCGCTCACGTTCATCGGCCTGCCGTTTGTGGTGCGCACGCTTCAGCCCGTGCTGGAAGAACTGGAGCCGGAAATCGAGGAGGCTTCTGCCACTCTCGGCGCGAACCGCTGGCAGACGATTACGCGTGTGATCCTGCCCGAGCTGTTTCCCGCGCTGCTCACGGGATTCGCCCTGGCGTTTGCGCGCGCGCTGGGCGAATACGGCTCCGTCGTTTTCATCTCGGGCAACATGCCGATGCGCACTGAGATCACGCCGCTGCTGATCATCACCAAGCTCGAGCAATACGACTATCGCGGCGCGACGGCGATCGCCGTGGTGATGCTGGCGGTTTCGTTCGTGATGCTGCTGCTGATCAACCTGCTTCAGAAATGGAGCCGCCGCCATCATCGCATCTGAGGCAGGCGCACCGTTGCCGTTCCCGAAGACTGATTTCCCCCATCCGACCATGGCTTCCGCTCTCGCCAGCACCTTGTCTTCTCATTCGCCCGCCGGGACGGTCGCGCCCCGGGCCACGCACGATCCGCGATGGGTGCGGTGGACCCTGACCGGCGTCGCATTGCTCTTCCTCGCATGCTTTCTGGTCCTGCCACTGGCTGCTGTATTCACGGAAGCACTACGGCGCGGCGTGGGGGCCTATCTCGCGTCGTTCACCGATCCTGACGCGATTGCCGCGATCAAGCTCACGCTGTTGACCGCGGCGATCGCGGTGCCGGCCAACACGGTTTTCGGCGTCGCGGCCGCCTGGGTGATCGCGAAGTTCAGCTTTCGCGGAAAAAGTGTCCTCACGACCCTGATCGACCTGCCTTTCGCGGGTTCTCCCGTGATCGCTGGCCTCATCTACGTGCTGGTTTTCGGGCTGCAGGGTTGGCTCGGGCCCTGGCTACAGGACCACGACCTCAAAATCATCTTCGCGGTGCCTGGCATCGTGCTCGCGACCATGTTTGTGACCTTCCCGTTCGTTGCCCGTGAACTGATCCCGCTGATGCAGGCGCAGGGCCCCGACGAAGAATACGCGGCGATCACGCTGGGCGCGAACGGCTGGCAGACCTTCTGGCGCGTGACGTTGCCCAACATCAAGTGGGGCCTGCTCTACGGCGTGATCCTCTGCAATGCGCGCGCGATGGGCGAGTTCGGCGCGGTGTCCGTCGTCTCGGGCCACATCCGCGGAGAAACCAACACCATGCCGCTGCACGTGGAGATCCTCTACAACGAATACAACTTCGTCGCGGCGTTCGCCGTCGCCTCCCTGCTGGCCTTGCTGGCCATCGTCACGCTCGTGCTGAAAAGCCTCGTCGAGTGGCGGCACGCGCAAAGCCGCCGCGAGTGAAGGCGCGAGCGAAAATTTCTTATCCCCATGGGCATTCTGGCCACCAACATCCGCAAGACCTTCGGTGCGTTCACCGCGCTGGAAGGCGTCGATCTCAACGTGCCGCAAGGCAAACTGGTCGCGCTGCTGGGGCCCTCCGGCTCGGGCAAGACCACGCTGCTGCGCATCATCGCCGGCCTCGAGCAAGCCGATCCGGGCAGCGGCCGCATCCAGTTCCACGGTGAGGACGTGACCAACGTCCCGGCGGGCAAGCGCAAGGTGGGATTCGTTTTCCAGCACTACGCGCTCTTCCGACACATGACGGTGTTCGAGAACATCGCCTTCGGCCTGAATGTCCGGAAGGCGAAGCTCCGGCCTTCGAAAACGGAGATCGCCGAACGCGTGCACAAGCTCCTTAAGCTCGTGCAGCTCGAGGGTCTCGATCGTCGCTTCCCGAGCCAATTGTCCGGGGGGCAGCGCCAACGCGTCGCGCTCGCTCGGGCACTCGCGGTCGAGCCGAAGGTGCTCCTCCTCGACGAGCCATTCGGGGCCTTGGACGCCAAAGTGCGCAAGGAACTCCGCCGCTGGCTCCGCCGCTTCCACGAGGAGATTCATCTTACAACCGTCTTTGTCACCCACGACCAGGAGGAGGCGCTCGAGATCGCTGACGAGGTCGTGATCATGAATAACGCACGCGTCGAACAGGTCGGCACACCGCAGGAGGTTTACGACCGACCCGCATCGCCGTTTGTCTACCAGTTCCTCGGCAACGTGAACATTCTGCGGGCTGAGGCTCTCGTGCGTGCCGGCGATCCGCAAGCGGCAGCCCAGCAGGGCGACGGTTTGCTTTACGTGCGCCCGCACGACGTCGTGGTTGCGTCCGATGTGCCGGGCGCCGCGGGTTTGCCGGCCGTGGTGCGTCACATCCACGCGGCGGGCTCACAAGCGCGGTTGTTGCTGGAAAACGTGCAGACCCGCGAACCCCTCGAGGTTGAAATCTCCCGCGCTGAACTCGAGAACCTTAAGACCAGCGTCAATCAACTCGTCCGCGTGCGATTGCGCCAGGCTCACTCGTTCGAGGCGGATTACGCGATCTAGCTGTTCTCCTGCTTATGACTGCGCTGCGGAATCGCGAACCCGAATCAACCTCCGGCGACCCTGCGCCGGAGGTCGGGAAGGGGCGCGGCCTGCGATCAGAGCGGCCACACCCGCGGCACCACGAACATCGCTACCAGGAAGCAGAGCACATTGAGCGGCGTGCCGATGCGCACGAAGTCCCCGAATTTATAGCCGCCGATTCCGTAAACGTAGGTGTTGGTCTGGTAGCCGATCGGCGTGGCGAAGGCGGCCGAGGCCGCAAACATCACGACGATGATGAACGGTCGTGCGTCGACCCCCAGCGCGGCGGCCACTCCGATCGCGAGCGGCGCCATCAACGCGGCGACCGCGTTGTTGGAAAGCACCTCGGTCAGCAGCGCCGTGATCACATAGAAACATCCGAGCATCACCATCCCCTTGTGCGCGGCAGGCACCACGTAGTCGACGGCAGCCACCGTTTTCTGCGCGATGAGTGCGGCGGCGCCCGTGTGCTCCAACGCGAGTCCCATGGCGAGCATGCCAAAGATCAGGAACAAGATGTTCCACTCGATGGAGTCGTAGGCGTCCTTGGGTTTCAGGCAGCCGGTCAGGCACATGATGACTCCGCCGGCGATGGCGCCGACTTCGATCGGGACCCACTCCAAAGAGGCGAGGGTGACCACGCCAACCACGATCCCAAGAGCAAGCGGGAGCTTGCGGTTGGCGGTTCGCGCCGGCAGCGGAGGTTGGTCGAACAGGATGATGTCATCTCCGGCCCGCAAGGCGTGGATCGCCTGGTCCGTGCCCATCATCAGCAGAACATCGCCCGCCTCGATGGGACTGGTGTCGATCTTCTCGCGGAGGTTTTTTCCGTGCCGATGGATGGCGAGCACGACCATGCGGAAGCGCTGGCGAAAGTTGAGTTCGCGCAGCGTGCTCCCTACGATGTCGGAGGTGGGTGTGACCACGCCTTCAACGAGCGAACCTTCGTGAGCCGCGATCTGCTCGAGACCGACATCGAGTTCGGAAACCAAGTCGACTCCGGCCAGGCCGCGGGTGTGCACAATCCCCTTGGGTCGACACGCGAGAATCAGGCGGTCGCCGGCTTGCAGTCGAAGACTTTGCGGCTCCAGCGCGACGGCGACGCCGTTGCGCACCAGTTCCAACACGCGGATGCCGCGCGCGCTCACCAGACCCGCGTCCGTCAACGACCGACCCAGCAACCGCGAATCCGGCTGCACGAACGCCTCCGTGATGTATTCGCGGCGCTCTTCCACCGTGAGGATGGAGGTGAGCATCTGCCGATCGGGCAGCAGACGTTTCCCGACCAGCGCGAGATAAACGGCGCCGATCAAGGTCACGGGCACCCCGAGCCACGCCAACTCGAACATGGAGAACGGCGCGAACCCGCGCTCGGTCGCGATGCTGTTCACGACCAGGTTGGTGCTGGTGCCGATCAGGGTGCAGG
>JAEYQF010000217.1 GCA_023410155.1 Verrucomicrobiota bacterium
CAGAAGCTCTACGAGGCCTTGGAGAAGCCGCCTGGTTTGGCAGAAAGCCTCGTGGCGGAAGCCGAAATGCGAATCGCCGCTGACGGCACGCTTTCCGGGGCCCGGATCGTGAAGTCGTCCGGGAGCGCCGAGTTCGATCGCGCCGTGCTCGAGGCCATCGCGCGCGTCCGCTCCATCGGGCCGCGTCCGGACAAGAAGAGCGAGTTGATCGCGGTGACCTTCCGCATGCGCGAGATCGAGGGATAAGGCCGCGAGCTTCAGCGAGGGAAGCCGCACAGTGGGCAGCAAAAAGCCGCATCCCGGCATGAGATGCGGCTTTCAAATTGGTGGACCCTAGCGGGTTCGAACCGCTGACCTCCTCAATGCCATTGAGGCGCTCTACCAACTGAGCTAAGAGCCCTTCGCGTGTGCGAGAGGGGAGGAAAATCGAAGTTCCGCCGCCGAACGCAAGGACTTTTTGCACGGCTGCGCGGTCGCATTTCTTCAGCCGATTGCGGCCGCGATCTTCGCGCATCGCGAACGCCTTTCGTGGGGCGACAACTCACTCTGTCGGGCACTGTTGCCAAGCGCGCTGCCGCCAAATCGCTGAGGGGACGGTCGGCCCTAAGTTTTGTCCGCGAGTTTTCGGCTTCCTGCGATGCAATGCGGTGGCGCGTGTCCGTGCGGACGGCACGCTGCTCTCAACCCCATGTTCGCCATGCGCTCCTTTGCCCGTCTGGTTCTTTTTGCCCTTCCGTGCCTGTTGATTCTCGCCGCGCCCGCGCGTGCGGTCGAGCCGGTGCAGATCTGCGCCGGTTTGCCGGCCGTCGGCGTGCCGGACTGGATGAAGCACGAAATCATCTACGAGGTAAACGTCCGCCAATACTCCGAGGCGGGAACCTTCGACGCGGTCGAAGCTGATTTGCCGCGCCTGCGTGATCTCGGCGTGGGCGTGCTCTGGTTCATGCCGATTCATCCGATCGGCGAGAAGAACCGCAAGGGCCCGCTGGGCAGCTACTATGCGATTCGCGACTACGCCGCGATCAACCCGGAGTTCGGCACGGAGAACGATTTCAAGAAGCTCGTGAAGGCCGCGCATGCCCAAGGCTTCAAAGTCATCCTCGATTGGGTCGGCAATCACACGGCATGGGACAACCCGCTCGCGACCTCGCACCCCGAGTATTTTCTCCGTGATGCCGACGGAAAATTCCAACCGCCCACCGGCTTCGACTGGACCGACGTTATCCAGCTCGATTTTACGAACCCCGGCGTGCTCGAGTATCAATATGCGACGATGGCGCGGTGGATCCGCGAATTCGGCGTCGATGGCTTTCGCTGCGATTACGCGACCGACGTGCCCACCCCGTTCTGGGATGAACTCGCGCGCCGCTTGCGCGAAATCCGCCCCGATCTCTTTCTGCTTTCCGAAAGCGAGCAGCCGCAACATCAGCTCCGCGCGTTCAACACCTCGTATTCCTTCGAGATGATGCACACGTTCAACCACGTGGCGGCGGGCGAAGCACCCGTGAGCGCCATCGACGCGACGCTGGCCCGCACCCGGGTTCGCTTTCCGGAGGGAGCGTCGCTCATTTACTACACGAGCAACCACGACGAAAACAGCTGGCAGGGCACCGAGATGGAGCGTCTCGGCGTAACAGCCGACGCGTTCGCCGTGCTCAGCTTCGTGCTCGATGGAATCCCTCTCATCTACAACGGGCAGGAGATCGCGCTTAACCGCCGTCTCCAATTTTTCGAACGCGACCCCATCAAGTGGCCAGGAAAGGGGCGGGGGGAGAAAGTGGAGTTCTACCGCAAACTCTGCGCACTGAAACGCAGCCATCCTGCGCTCGCCGTCGGAGCCCCCGCGCGCCGGCTCGCGACCACGAAGAACGAAGCCATTTACGCGGGGCTCCGCGGAAATGAAAGCGGACCCGCCGTGGCCGCGTTCCTGAATCTCACCAAGGAAACAGCGGAGGCGGACTCCTATGATCCGGCGTTGGTGGGACGTTGGCGTGATGCGTTCACGGGTGAAATCGTGGACATCGTGCGAGCGACCTCGCTCAAGCTCGACCCGGGCGCCTATCGCGTCCTTGTCCGCACCGAGTCGCGCCCGTGATCGGCCCGAGTCGGGACAATGCTCGGATCGAATCGTCAGATGCCTTCTGTTCGTTGGCTCCGTTGAAGCCGACATTGGGCGGCGGATGCACGGAATGGAGTCGGCGTGCTTCAGCGCTGCCGGATCAAAGAGGAAGAATGCGAGGTCGGCCCGTGCGACTCAGAGCCGCGTCCCAATCCGTTCGACAATGAGAACCGATGCACTCGGTCCCCCGTGGCGACCGATTCGCTGTGTCACAGCTTTTCGGATACGACCGCAGTCGAGTCCCGGCGGGCGGCGGAAGAATCTTCCGTCTGGTCGCCGAGTCCTCCTGCGACGATCGACCGAAAGTGTTGCATCGCCTCCTCGCGATATTTGGTCGGGCTGAAATCCCCCCGACAATCTGCGCCTTCCAGAAACGCTTTCAGGCCTTCGGCCACTCCCGACACGGAATTTTCCACCAGCTTACCGTAGCGCCCGCTGAGCAGTCCCCGATTTCCATGGATGTCGGTTGCGATGATCGGCTTTCCCAAGAGCATCGCCTCCAACAGGACCATGGGCTGGCCCTCATGATTCGAGGACAAGACAAAGCAGGACGCACGCTTCAAGGCGGGCATGGCGTTCTTCCGTGCGCCGGCGAGCATCACCGCTCCCTCCAATCCGAGTTCATGCACGCGCATCTTGAGCGCGGATTCCAAAGGACCTCCACCCAAGATCAGCAGCCGGATGTCCGGGCGTTCCGCGCGGACGAGCGCAAACGCGTGCAGGAGTTTGTCCTGATCTTTCTCCGGCGAGAGTCGCGCGATGTTGATAAAAACCGGACTGTCGTTTGCCCCCATCCATTCAGCCAAGTCGGTCTCAAGTGCCTCCTCCGACTTTTGGCAGATCGTGTCAGCCTTGATCATGTTTGGGCAGAACTGAAAGCGCTCGCGGTCGAGCCCAAACCGATCAGACAGCGACTCACGGTTTACTGCGCGCATCGCTTCCGACACCGACACGAAAGCGTGATACCGGCGGAAGATCCCGAATTGGCCCGCCAACGAAGGAAAACGCAACGACCACTCCTCAAACATATCGTTGTGGAGATAGATCACGTGACGCGAATTCGAGCCATCTCGCGGCGCCAAGAGAGAACTCCAGAAGCGGTTGTAGCCTTCGAAATCGACTTCCACATCCCAACGCGAGTCGCCAAAGACCCGTCTGAACTCCCGCGCATACGCGGCGTTGTAAACCTCCCACATCGCGGGTGACTGCAGCTCTCCACGCTCCAGTAGTATGCTGCGGACCCAACTTTCTTCGGGACTCAACAGCATATGGCCAATTCGCCCGATCGCGCGCACCGTCTTGGGGAGCTGCGAGAAACGTTCCCGGCGATCCGGGTGACGCGAGATGCTGTCGACATCCACCGCGACCGTGGTGGTGAACTCCGAGGGATTCAGGGTCGATAGGAGGTTGAGCGCCGACGAAGTGATTCCATTGGGAATGAAAGCACCCGGATAGAACAGCAGTGACCGACACGGCGTCGGTTCGCGTCGCACATCCCAATCGCCGCAGCCTTCAAAGAAGAACCGCACGGTCCGTTCGGTCGCAGCCCCGTCTTCCGCGGGACAATAAGCGGCGGCAGCCTCGGTGTAGCGGGCGTCTCGGGGCGCCGCGCTCTCCGCAATCACTCCCGGCAGGCACTCGAGGAGCGAGTCGATCGTCATCGCGACTGGACCCGGTAGCGACTCCACCGGGAGGTAAAGTTTGCCTCGCTCGCGTTGATACTCCTCGAGGTCATACAAGTAGTGCACCACCGGCCGGCCGGTCGCGAGGAAGTCGAAAAAGATGCTTGAGTAATCGGTGATCAGCACGTCGACCACTGCCAGGAGTTCGTAAGTATCGATCTCAGACGGCACCACCGTAATGTCGGGAAGCTGCCCTTTCAACGCGCGCTCCGCGAAGTGATGGCCGCGAAACAAGAACTGGGCCGGAGCTTCACGCAGCCGCATGCAGTCGGCCTTGAGACGATCAACATTGACGACGGGCTTGCCTGCCTGACCGCGCCAAGTCGGAGCATACAGCACGAC
>JAEYQF010000030.1 GCA_023410155.1 Verrucomicrobiota bacterium
AACCGACCGAGCCATCGGCGGTAGCGATCCCGGCGATGCCCGCGACCAACCAGTAGCTCTTCGAAAGATCGAAGCGTGGATCGAGGCCCAACGCCATGATGGTCGCGGCCGCGTTGGAGTTTCCCATGCCGGTGACGACTCCCAGGATCGTGCCATCGGCGTTCGTTCGCAGGTCGCGATGTCCAGCGGGGAACGGCAGCACGCGGTCGAGCTTTTCGCGTTCGACCCAGTATTGGAATTCGCCCGGCTTGTCGCCGCTGTCCGCGCCAATCTCGAACATGGCGACGACCACGACGCGGGGTCGGATCAGTTCGGCGGCCGGAGCAAGGAGAGGGAGCAGGGCGAGCGCGCCCAACAGCACGCGGTAACACAGGGGAGGGAGGCACATAATGGAGAATGCGCGCGGAGCACGCCCCGTGCCGCCGAACGTGCGGCCGAAGCTGCAATCCCTCTGCGTCTCTCTCGCTGGGTCGAACTGGTATATGACCTGCTTCCGCCTGCCGACCTGCTTACACACAACACACATGAAAAAACTCATCTATTCCAGCGTCTCCGCCTTGGTGTTCACCACGGCGGTGTCGCTCCGACTCGCTGCTCAGACGAGTGAGTCGGAGGCTTCGGGAGATACGGTTCAGCTCGACAGATTGGAAGTTAACGATGTGCCGATCGAGGCACAGATCCTGCCCACCTCGCGTCCGTTCAATTCGGTGTTCGGCACCAATGACAACATCGTCGACGTGCCCCGCAACGTGACGATCATCTCGCGTCAGCAGCTCAGCGACATCTCGATTTCGGACGTGCTCGACTTCTCGAAACTGACCTCGAGCGCTTTCACGACCACGAACTTTGGCGCTCCCTCCAACGCGAGCATCCGCGGTCAGTCAGCGGACCTTTTCGTCAACGGTGTGCGCGCTCGTATCACCTCCAACGGCAACGGCCTTCCGATCGATTTCAATTCAGTCGAGTCGGTGAACATCGTGAAGGGGCCCGCCACCGCGGTGCAGGGCACGTCGATGTATGTCGGCGGCTTCATCGACTTGATCACGAAGCGTCCTTACTTCGATGCTCCGAAAACGACGGTGAGCTACACGATCGGTTCGTATAACACCAACAAGTGGATGCTCGACACCGGTGGCCCGATCTCGAAGCAGCTCGCTTACCGTTTTTCCTACTCGGGCGAGAACAGCGAAGGTTACTTCACCGACGGCCACAAGCGCACGCACTCGATCTATGGTGCGCTGACCTTCCGTCCGAGCGACCGCTATGAGTTGTTCCTCACCGCGCAGGCGTTCATCGCGAGCTACACCGAAAACTGGGGCGTGAATCGCGTCACCCAGAACCTGATCGACAACGGCATGTATACGACTGGCATCAACATCAACAATGGTGCCAATGCCACGCCGTCCGATGCGCAGAACTCGGAACACGTCCTCGACAGCGGCAACATCATGGCCTGGGGCCCCGAGGTGAAACTCAACCGCCACCTCCGCCTGCTCAAGCCGGGCGACAACTCGAACGGCCAGGAGTTCGTCGTGCAGGCGATCCAGAAGATCGACGTCTCCGATCAGCTCGAGATCAAGAACACCTCGATCTACAGCTACACGAAGCGCGACACGCTCAGCAGCTACTACTACAACGAAGTGATCGATCCCTCGATGTTCGCGGAGAACCGCACCGAATTCATCTTCGACCTCGGCGCCATCGACCTCAACACGGGCGTCGACCTCCGCTGGCAGCGCACCAAGGCCTACGACGATTACTTCTTCGAGCCGGCCAACGTCTGGGACCTCACGAAGGATCACGCCTATATCAACGTGTATAACTCGCCCGCGTTCTACGGCCGCTTCATCGGTCAACCGATCCCCGGCTGGCCCGATCGCTACGCCACGCCCGGCGTCATCAACGGTGACACCAATGACAGCCGCGGCACCACCGTCGGTCCCTTTGCGCAGGGCTCGTGGGACATCAACGAGAAGCTGACCATCAAGGCGGGTGGTCGCGTGGATTTCTTCCATGCCCGCGTTCGTGAGCCGCTCGCACCGTTCCTCGTCGGTGGGGATGGCAGCAAGTCCATCAGCGTGAACATCCCGAACTACAACGGCTCGATCATCTTCAAGCCGACGACGAACTCGAGCGTCTACTTCACTTACAACAAGAGCAAGAACACCTCGGGCGCGGTCGGCAACGGCGGCGGTATCACCGGCTGGGCGGAAGACGGCAACGGCGGCTACTTCCTCGACAAGGAAAACTTCCTGCAGCCCAGCGAGCTGTTCGAACTCGGCACCAAATACTCGCTCGCCGATGGCAAAGTCTTCCTGAACTTCGCGGTCTACGACCAGAAGCGCACGGCCAAGGCGACCAGCAGCACGGTCATCCAGCAGTTCAAATACAAGGGCTTCGAGTCCGAGGTGAATTTCCAGCCCAACAAGCGCCTCTACGCGACGCTCTCGTATTCCTACATCGATGCGGAGTCCTCGGCGCCGTTCCACTACGGCTTGTTCGGCGGCGCGACCGAGCTGCCTCCGGGCAATGTCGGCGGCACGGTTCCGATCGGCACCGTCACCCGCGTGTCCGGCCTGCCTGAGCACCTGTTCAACGCGCTCATCTCCTACAAATTCACCAACGGATTCGGCGTGAGCGCCAACACCGTCGTGACCGGCCCGATCAACAACAACGTTGCCGGCAACCTGGTCATTCCGACGCAATACACGCTCGATCTCGGTGCGAGCTACACCACCAAACAGTGGGAGTATCGTGTCACGATCCTGAATGCGACGGACGAGGAGAACTGGTCGCCGCCGAACGCCGTTTACGGCAACGGCTCGATCCTGGCTCTCCCCGGCACGCAGGTGCAGGCTACGATCAAGTATACCTTCTAAGCGAGTCAGCAGTGATTCCTTCGGCCGCCTTCTTCGGAAGGCGGCTTTTTTTTGGGGCCACGTCCATGAATAGAGCTGCCGCGTGGCGTGGCGTCTGCTCATCCTCGCGCGTGCATAATCATTCCGGCTCCAGTTCGGAGTTGCCCCCGCTGGTTTATGGATTGGAAGCGCGCGTGCCCATCGGCCCGGCCTTTCTCGTCGGCGCGCAACACGTCTCCGCGATGGTCGTCGGCACGATCACGCCCCCGCTCATCCTCGCTGGCATTCTAAAGTTTCCCCCTGAGACGACGGCGTATCTCGTCAGCATCGCGCTGCTCGCTTCCGCTGTGGGCGCCTTTTTGCAATGCCGCCAGCGTGGGCCATTCGGCTCCGGGTTGCTGAGCGTCACCGGCACCAGTTTCGCTTTTCTCCAGCCACTCGCCCAAGCGGGCGCCGCCGGTGGACTCGCCCTCATGCTCGGCATGTCGTGTGTGACTGCGCCGCTGCTGATCGTGCTGTCGCCCCTGTTATCCCGCCTGCGCCGCGTCTTCACCCCGCTCGTCTCCGGCGTCGTGGTGCTGTTGATCGGCGCGTCGTTGATTCCTTCCGCGTATTTCAGCTTGGCCACTCCGCTGCACGAGGGAGCGCCGCTGTGGCAAAGTCTCCTCGTCGGTGCGGCGGTCATCGCGGTGATCGCCGTGACCCAGGCGTTGGGAAAACCCTGGTTGCGCATCGCCGGTGCCGCCGTCGGCGTCTTGGTCGGTTGTGCGATCTGTGCTTTCTTTGGCGGACTCCATCCTCCACCGGCGAGTTCTGGCGCGTGGCTCACGTGGCCCCATTTTTTGCCCCACGGTTTCGCGTTCGATTGGAAATTCGTGCTGCCGTTCGGCTTCATCTACCTCGTCTCAGTATTGGAGGCGATGGGCGACATGACCGCCACGGAGCAACTTTCCGGCGTGGAAACGGAAGGCCCGGCGCACTGGCGACGTTTGTCCGGTGGCGTGTTGGTCGACGGCACCTTGAGCACGGTTTCCGCGCTCTTCGGCGGATTCCCTAGTGCGACGTATGCGCAGAACAACGGTGTCATCCAGATCACCGGAGTGGCGAGTCGCCGCATCGGCTATGTGATGGCGGCGATCCTAGCCGTCCTCGGATTGATCCCAGCGGTGGGACGTTGGGTCACCGCCATGCCTCCGCCGGTGTTGGGCGGACTGGCGGTGTTGATGTTTGGCCTCGTTGCTGTTTCCGGCCTGCGACTTCTGATCAGCGCCGGGTTGGGCCAACGGGAGGGCGTCATCGTGGCTCTCTCACTCGGCGTAGGTCTGGGCCTTCCCACGCAGCCGACGTTGATTCACAGCCTGCCGGGATTCGCGCAGGCGTTGCTCGAGTCCGGCATTTCCGCGGGTGGCCTCACTGCGCTCTTTCTCAATCTCGTGTGGCCGCCCAAAGTGCCTGACACGGTCGTCGTTCCTCCGAGCCGGCCCGATGTGCCGACGGAATCATCTGTTCATTGATTCGATCTCGCTGGCCCAGTGAAGCTCCGCGTTCTCCCCGGGCGAATTGGCAGGGCGATGCTGGTTGCGCCCACGAGGACGTCGGGCGCCACCGAGGTTGCCGCTTTCACGCCGTGAACTCGCGCCCGAGCCCGAGCTTTGCGAGCTGACGTCGATACTCGACCGAGGTGCGATCGGCGCGCACGTGCACTTCCTCGTCGAGATCGATCGGCAGGTCTTCGGGATTCTGCCGCTCGACGATCCGCTGATCCTCGCCGTAAACGCGTTGTTGAAACGCGATCGCCTCCGCGATCGGTTGCTCGTGATCAAACTCCCGCGCGATCACGGCAAACACGCGCGTTTTCCGCGCCGACACCGGGCAGCTTGCGTTGAGAATCGCGAATCGTCCGCCGTGCGGAAAATGCACGGTCAGGTGCGCGGTAAACGGCAGGTGCAGATCATAAATGCGCCGCCACACCTGATGTGCGGCCGACGGATCGCTGATGTTTCCCACCTGGCTCACGAACTCCGCATGCACGCCGGTCGGCGTCGGGGACACCTCGTAGCGCGGCACGACAGGGTCTTTGGCGGCAAACGTCACCGGATGCACGAACGCGAAATGCGCCACGTCGCAGAAGCTCTCGACCTGGCGCCCCGCTGAGGCGGCCCAGTCGAGCGGCGGCACATGGAACACCTGAAATCCTGGCGCGCCGAATTCCGGGAACTCCGGCAGCGGTCGCTCTTCGCGCGAATCGAGCTGCACCCATACGAGTCCGTAGCGTTCGACCGAATTAAAAAGCCGGAGCGTCAGTTTCGAAGGAATCGCTCCGCCCGGATGCGCGGGAATCATCCGGCAGCGACCCCCGCCATCGTATCGATAGCCGTGATACGCACAGGTCACGTGTCCCTCGCACATCGTGCCCATGCTCAGCGGCGCTCCGCGATGCACGCAAAGATCGGCGGCCACGGTGATACCCGCTCCGTCCCGATAGAGAACCAGTTCCTGATCGAGCACCTGCGCCGCGTGCGGCCGATCGGGCGTGATCTCTGACGCGACAGCCACCGGGTGCCAACAGCGCGAAAGCACCGTCCAATCCTGAAGGGGAAACGTGCACTTGCGGGGCAGAGCAGGGGCGGAACTCATGGCGTGTTTGTCAGTTGCGTGGCACCCGTGCGAAAGCGAGTTTCGTGCCGCCATGCGGATCGTCGACGCCCACGTGCACCTCTACCCGCCGGAGATCAACCGCGATCCTGCCGCGTGGGCCACCGCGCACGGCGAATCCCACTGGGCCGAGATGTGCACGCGCACACGGAAGAATGGCGGACCCGTGCAAACCTTCCCCACCGTCGACGAGCTGCTTCGCGAAATGGACCGCGCCGGCGTCGAGCATGCCGTGCTGCTCGGCTGGTATTGGAACACGCCCGAAGCCTGCGCGCTGCAAAATGCCTTCTACGCCGAACGTGTGCGCGCCCATCCGCAGCGCCTTTCCGCGTTTGCGACATGGCACCCACGCTGCGGTGTCGAAGAACTGCGCCGCGCGCGCGACGCCGGGCTTTGCGGCCTGGGCGAACTCTCGCCGCATTCGCAAGGCTTCCAGACGACCGCTCCCGAGTTCGCACTCGTGCTCGAACTCTGCGCGGAGTTCCGCTGGCCCGTGAACCTGCACGTAACCGATCCGGATTCGCGTCCGTATCCGGGGCGCGTCGAAACCCCGCTCGCGGAATTTCTCGTGCTCGCACGTCAGTTCCCGACCGTGAATTTCATTCTCGCGCACTGGGGCGGAAGACTGCCGATGAAGGATCGTTCCGCGCTCGAACTGTCCAATCTCTACTACGACACCGCTGCCACGCCGCTCCTGTATCGCAGCGAAATCTGGAATCAGTTTCTCGCCGAGGTTCCGTCGTCGCGCGTGATCTTCGGCTCGGATTTCCCGCTGAATCTCTATCCGCGCGTCGACCAGACGCCGGTGATGCGACGCCTGATCGACGAGGCCATCTCCGGCGCAGTGGGTGAAGGAATTTTCGCGCACAACATCGAGCGCCTCCTTGCGCGGGCGAGGTCGTGACCAAATCCGCACCGAGTCGCGCCAGAGTGCAGACACGGTCGAGACAAGGTGCGCACCGAGTCGCACTAAAGTCCGGACATGGTTGCACAGAGGTGCGGACGTGATCGCACGAAGGTCCGGCGCGGCTCGAGCCATGGTCCGGACTGGATCGCGACAAAGCGCGACTGGACTGCAGCCGCGGCGCCCCGCCCCGGCAAAGCGCGTCGCGCTGCCCGTCCGAGTCTACACTCCCTGATCCAGAGCCCACCGCACCACGGGCGAATCGGGCGTGCGCACGATGATCTGCAGACCGGTCGTCAGTCCGGAGGGCAGCGCGAGCGGAATCGCGAGCACGGGGAGTCCGCCGACGCTCGCAGGCGAGCCCAGCGCGAGCAGGCGCTGGCGATTGGCCGGCGTGCACTCGGCCTTCGTGAGCGCGCCGGCGGGAGTCGCCGGCATCGCGAGAAAATCATACGAGCGGAAAAACGCGGCCCAGACCTCGCGGATCGCGCGTTGCTGGGTGCGCGCGGTAGCGATGACTTTGGGCGACAACTGTCGCGCCTGTTCGAGCCGAATCCGCACATTCGGATCGTAGCGCGTGGCGTAGGTGTCGAACCACGGCGCGTGGTAGTTCCACCCCTCGCTGGCGACGATGGTCGAGTAAGTGGTTGGCGCGGTGCTGAAGCCCTGCACGAGCTCGGACACACACGCGGTGTCATCGACGCAATCCAAGCGTTCCGCCGCGGCGCGGCAGACGGCGGCCACCTCGGCATCGACGTTTTCGCCCGGGAGGAAAACACCGCGCGGCGTGCGCTCGATCGCAGCGCTCGCGCCGATCAGCGCGGCGTGGACGCGTTTCATGTCGGCTCCCGTCCCGGTGAACCAGCCTGCGGTGTCGCAGGTCGGGGAGAGCGGCACCCCGTCGGCGATCCACGCGTGGTGCGGCTGTAACCGAAAACCGAATACACCGCAGAAGGCCGACGGCACGCGCACCGAGCCGCCCGTGTCGGAGCCGAGCGCAAGCGGCACAATACCCGCTGCCACGGCGGCGGCAGAGCCGCTGCTGGAACCGCCACTAATGCGGCCGGGAAAACGCGGGTGCTCGCAATCGCCGTAGTGCGAATTTTCGCCCGTGATGCCGTAGGCAAACTCGTGCATGTGCGTTTTGCCCACGCACGCGGCGCCGGTTGCGTGGACGTGAGCGACGAACGCACCGTCGCGGTCCGGCGTCGGACGGACCTCGGGGAGAAACGTGGAGCCTGCAAACGTGGGGAAACCGGCGAGATCGAAAAGATCCTTCACCAGCACAGGCACCCCGCGGAGCGGCCCGTCGGCGGCGTGCTCGAGCTGGGCGGCGAGCTTGGTTTCGTCGAGCAAGCCCGCGAGCACGGCGCGGTGTTGCGCAGAGCTCAGCGACGCGACGCGACGATGAAGCGTGGCGGCTGTATCGGCAGGAGAGAGTTGTTGCCACTCGAGGATCGACATCGCGGGCGATTTCAACGGCCGCGGCACATGACGCAATACCGCGCGAAATCGGTTTTGCGTCGCGGCGCGCGACGCAGACAGTGGAGCCGATGAATCCCGAAGCGAAGCTCTCCGAACTAGGTCTGGCTCTCCCGAATCCCCCGGCGGCGGCCGGCAGCTATGTGGCGACTGTTCGCACGGGCAACCTACTGTATTGCGCGGGCACGATCTGCATGGTGGACGGCGCGATGACGCATGTCGGACAAGTGGGCAAGGAGCAGACGATCGCGACGGCGCAGAAGGCGGCCGAGGTGTGCGCCCTGAACACGCTCGCCAACATCAAGGCCGCGCTTGGCTCGTTGGAGAAGGTCGCGCGCATCGTGATGTTGAATGGCTTCGTGAACGCGGTCGATGGGTTCGCGGACAGCCCCGCCGTGATCAACAGGGCGAGCGATCTCTTCGTGAAAGTTTTCGGCGACGCCGGCAAACACGCCCGCGCCGCGGTCGCGGTGAACGGACTGCCGAAAGGCTCGACGACGGAGATCCAGGTCGTTGTCGAAGTGAAGGTCTGACGCGCCCAGCCGGGGAGCGCAGCCCGGCACGATTCACGCGAGGTGCTTGACCAGGACCTTGGCTTTGCGGCCGCTTTCTTCGTAGGTTTTCAGGCGGGATTCGGGGAGGACGGATTTGTCGCTCTCCTCGAAGCCGACCACATTCTGGAAGAAGCCGAAGCTCTGGGTCGAAAGGGCGATGACGGTTTTCGCACCGCGCTCCTTCGCCATCAGCACCGCGTATTCGACCATTTTCTTGCCGATGCCGCGATTGTGATAGAACGGCATGACGTAGAGGGAGCCGATCTCCGCGAGGTGAGGCTTGTTCGGATAAAAGTAGAGCGTGACGCAGGCGATGATGTTCTCGTCGATTTCGAAGACGAAGAACTGATCGATGTTTTTCTCGATCGCTTGCTGCGTGCGGTGGAGCAGCTCCTCGCGGCGCACGGCGGCGCGAGTCAGATTGTAAATCAGGCGAACGTCGCTCTTCCGCGCTTTGCGGATCTGCTGGTAGTCGTTGCCGTAAACGAGTGAGCCCACGCCTTCGTTGGAGAAAACCTCGTTCAACAGGCCGTCGAAAATGCGGCCGTCGAGGATGTGCACGCGCGGCGTGCCGGTCTCGATCGCTTTGACCGCGTGCGCGGCCTTGCTGCGGCAGGATTCCGCGATGCGCTCGGGCTTCTGCGTGAGAATCTCACGCAGCGCGTCGACCGCGATCTCGCGGCGGAACACGCCGTCGATTTCGAGTCCGGCGCCGGTGGTGAGGTAAATGATCTTCGTCGCGTGCAAGGCCTCGGCGAGTTCGGCGGCGAGCAGGTCGGAGTTGACGCGCAGCGATTTGCCGTCCGGGCCGAACGCGATCGGAGAGAGCACGGGCACAACCTGGTTGTTGATCAGCTCGGTGAGAAAATCCTTATCGATGCGCTCGACCTTGCCGGTGAACTGCTGATCGATGCCGCGGATGATGCCGACGGGCAGCGCACGCACGGCGTTGGGGATCGCGCATTTCAGCGCGTTTTGCGTGAGGCCCTCGACGAGGCTGTGGGAAACGCGCGAGGAGGCGCGGATCGCCAGATCGAGCGTGGCAGCGTCGGTGAGGCCGGTGCCATCGGAATTGGTGATCGGGATATTGCGCGCGACGGAGAGCTCCTGGAGCTGATGGCCGATGCCGTGCACGACGACGATCTTGATGCCGAGCGAGCGAAGCACGGCGAGATCGACGAGCAGGTTGCCGAGATTCTCGTCCGCCACGATCGATCCGTCGAACGCGAGGATGAAGATCTGTCCCTGAAAACGCGGAACGTATTGGAGGATGCCGCGCAGATCGGTGGGCTTGATCGTCGTCGCGAGTGCGAGAGACGAGGAAGGCGGAGGCGTGGCGGGGCCGTTGCTCATTGATTGTTTTGAAATGCGCGCTGGTTTTCGGGCAAGCGCCGCGGCGCGTCAATAGTGCCGCAGGGCGAAGACCGGCACAGTGAGCGGGGCGGAAGCCACCCTCACTTCACCTGCAGGGACCAGGTGCGCGAGGCGCTGGCGCCGAGCGCGGTCACCCGATACTGGCCGGGCTTCAGCGAACCGGCGGGGAAGGTGAGGCGCACGGAGTTCTGGCGATTGCGCGCGAGCAGGTCGCCGTGAAGTTTCTCCAGTTCGGGAGCGATCCAGATTTCTTCGCCCTGAACATAAGCTTCGGCGCCGCCGAGTTGTTGACGATGATCCGGCTGCGTGTAGCGGAGATCGATCGTGTAGTGGAGCAGGGCGTGGGCGACCGGCGCGGCGCTGACTTCGTCGACCTCGGCTGCGAGCAGCGGTTTGTCGAGCAACGTATCCTGAAGAACCTGCGGCAGACCGCCGGGTGCGCGGGAGATCGTGGCGCCGGCAGGGCGCACGGCGGAGGATTCCGCGGGCAGCTCGGCCGTGAGGGAGATGCGCTGAAACCCCGCCGACAGCAGGCGCACGGTTTGGGCGCGGTCCTTCATGTCGTGATACGGCTCGAATGCCTTGCCCGGCTTGCGGTAACGCAGCGTGATGTAGGTATAGGGGATGATCACCGCGAGGATGGCGATGACGACCCACTTCATGGACCAAGACTGGCGTTGACGGGCGGCGGACATGCTGGACGGGCAGTAATCGGGGCGGGAGGCGGGCTCGCAAATAAAATTGCTCCGCGGGAAGGGCGCTGATTCGTTGCCCGACTCCATGAAACTCTGGTCCCAGTATTTCATTCCGACCCTGAAAGAGAGCCCTGCCGATGCGGAGATCGCCTCGCACAAGCTGCTCGTGCGCGCCGGCCTCGTTCGCAAACTCGGCGGCGGTCTCTATACGTATCTCCCGCTGGGCCTGCGGGTCATGCAGAAGATCACGCAAGCCTGCCGCGAAGAGATGGAGCGCGCTGGCGCGATCGAGCTGTGGATGCCGCACGTGCATCCGGTCGAGCTTTGGGAGCAGGGACCGCGCTGGGCCGCGGCGCGTGAGATCATGTTTCGCGCGGACAGCGCCGGCGACGGCAAGCGCGCACCGCGTGATCCCGAGTTCGTGCTTGGCCCGACGCACGAGGAAATCATCACGCCGCTCGTGAAGACCGAGATCACGAGCTACCGCGATCTGCCGAAGAACTTTTTCCAAATCGCCACCAAGTTCCGCAACGAGATCCGTCCCCGTTACGGTCTGATGCGTGCGCGCGAGTTCGTGATGATGGATGCGTATTCGTTCGACGTGAACGACGACCGCGCGATCGAGAGTTATCACGCGATGAAGAAGGCCTACGAGGCGTTCTTCAAACGCATCGGCGCCACTGCGATCGCGGTCGAAGCCGACACCGGTGTGATGGGCGGCAGTTTCTCGCACGAGTTCATGGTGCCCGCCGAGATCGGCGACGACGACGTGATCTACAACGAGGAGAGCGGCTACGCGGCCAACCGCGAAAAAGCGACGAGCGGCCTCGTGCCGAAGGATCTCGCCGACGCAGCGCCCGTGGGCGCGGTAGAGGAGTTTGCCACGCCGGGCGTGGTGACGATCGCTGCACTCGAGGCGGCTCCGTATTCAGTTCCTGGAGACAAGCAGTTCAAGACGCTCGTCTATGTCGGCGACGGCAAACCGTTCCTCGTCATTCTGCGCGGCTGCGACGAACTTGAAGAGGCGAAGCTCGGCTCGCTTGGATTCACCCTTTTTCGTCCCGCCACGCCGGAAGAGATCGAACCCGTGTTGGGCGCGAAGCCGGGCAGCCTCGGCGCCGTCCAAGGCACGATCAAGGACCCGGGCGCGCTCGCCGGTGTGTTTGCGGACCATGCGATCCGGCTGATCGGCAACGGCGTCACGGGCGCGAACAAGGACGGTTTCCACCTGCGCAACGTGAACGTCGTGCGCGATCTCGCCGTGACCAAGTTCGGTGATTTCCGCCGCGTGCGCACGGGGGAGCCCGATCCGATCGGCGGCCGTCCGCTCAGCGCGCGCCGCGGCATCGAGGTCGGACACATCTTCAAGCTCGGCACGAAATACTCCGAGAAGTTCGGCGCAGTTTATACCGACGACCAGAAGCAGACGCACCCGATGGTGATGGGCTGCTATGGCATTGGCATCAGCCGCACGCTACAGGCCGTGATCGAGCAGAGCCATGACGCGGACGGCATCAAGTGGCCGTGGGCGGTTGCGCCGTTCCACGTTCTCGTTTGCGTGCTCGATCCGCAGCTCCCCGAAGCCATGACCCTCGCCAAAGACCTCGCTGCCGCCGCTGAAAGGGCCGGTGCCGATGTCTTGATTGATGACCGGGGCGAGCGTCCGGGGGTGAAGTTTAAAGACGCCGATCTGATCGGGATTCCGCTGCGCCTCACGGTCGGGGGCAAAGGCCTGAAGGAAGGCGTCATCGAGTTGAAGTGGCGCTCGTCGAAAGACGTGCAAAAAGTCCCCGTCGCGGAGGCGACCTCCCGCGTGGCGGCAGCCGTGGCCGAGGCGCAGGCGCAAGGTTGACGGATGGCGCACGATGACCCTCAAGGCTTGCC
>JAEYQF010000243.1 GCA_023410155.1 Verrucomicrobiota bacterium
GTCCATCCGCTGTAACTCGACCCCGATGGGTTAGTGGTCCATCGTGTCAATCTGGCGTTCCAGTTGCCTGTGCCGCCGCCAACAGTGCCGGAGCCGTCTCCATCCCAATAAACCGTGGTTTGCGCTGCGGCGAACGGTGCAAACACGAAGGCGCCTAGAAGGCACGCGAGCGCCCGCCACTTACCTGACGACCACACGCTGGCGAGATCTGCAGGGGCAGATTTGTAAGGCTGGAGCATAACCGGTTGATCGGAGCAAAGCACTTACGCTCAAATGGTCAACGCTGAAAATAGGGTGATGCCCCTAGGCTTTGTAGGGCCGTTACCCAAGCAGATCACTTTTCAGGCAGCGCGCTCTACCAGCGACGTTATCAAACTAATCAAGAAGGTGTTAGGAAGGTTGAGGGAGCGGAGCGATTCTCCCGCCGCGGCGCTCTCCCGTCGTGCCATCTCGCGTGAACTCTCCAACCCGTAGACGCTGGGGAATGTGACCTTACCCGCCTTTGCATCTTTCCCGGCAGTTTTTCCGAGCACGGCTGAATCGCCGGTGGCATCGAGGATGTCGTCGGTGATCTGAAAGGCGATGCCCAGGTGCCGCCCGCATCGCCGCAGGATCGCGCGCTGTTCGTCGGTGGCTTCCCCCATGACCCCTCCAAACTCGAACGCGCATTCGATCATCGCGGCCGTTTTCTGTGTGTGGATGAACTGTAGTTCCTCTGCGGATACGCCTGTTTGCCCTTCCGCCAGCAAATCCGCCATCTGGCCCCCGATGAGACGACGGCTCCCGGCGGCGTCCGCCAGCACCCGCGACAGGGAGTGCGCGAGCGCAGGTTGATCCGCGTATGCCTCAGCGAGCAAGGCGAACGCATGCGTCAGCAGCGCGTCGCCCGCGAGCAGTGCAGTCGCTTCGTCAAACGCCCGATGCGCCGTGGGCCTCCCGCGCCGCAGGTCGTCGTCATCCATGCACGGTAGATCGTCGTGGATAAGTGAATACGTGTGCAGACACTCGAGCGCCACCGCAGCCGGCAGGGCGCGGCTCGTCGCCGCACCGAACATCTCAGCCGTGGCCAGCACCAACACGGGACGCAGACGCTTGCCGCCCGCAGTCATGCTGTAGCGCATAGCCTCGTGGATTCGCCCGGGACGCGTGTTAACGGGGGGCAGGAATCGATCGATGCCAGCCTCCACTTCGCTCACCAGACGCTTCATTTCGGCGGGGAAATCCATCGGTGCTGTTCGTGTGCGATTTTTCTTCTCCAAGCAATGCTCCTGTTCCCGTCGCCTCCGCCAAGCCCCGATCTCCAGAAACACACTCGCCAAACCTGCCGGCGCTCCTCATAACGCCGCGCTCTTTCCTCCCATGCCTACCTACGAATACGCGTGTCCCAAGTGCGGCCATACGTTCGAGCAATTCCAATCCATGCGCGACGAGCCGCTGAAGAAGTGCCCGAAATGCAAAAAGGCGGGCGTGAAGCGCCTGATCGGCGGCGGAGCCGGCTTGATCTTCAAAGGCACCGGCTTCTACATCACGGACTACAAGAAGACGTCCTCCAAACCTGAAGGCGGCGGCGAAAAAACTCCCGCCAAGAGCGACGCCAAAACGCCGGCCAAGTAAACCACCATGAACACCAAGAGCTCCGCCGCGTCAGGACCCAGCTGGACCGAGGTTATCCTTGGCGCCTTCCTGAGCATCCTGCTGGGGGCGACGCTCGCCGCGGTGTTCCTGGTGCTCAAGCCCGTCCAAATCACGAAAGCGCCACCTGCGGACGAAGAGCGCAAAGCCGGCGAGGTTTACTACATCGAAGGTAGCCGCAACGCGTCCAATCTCCGCGCGCTTCAGCAGAAACAAGCTGATTTCTTTGCCGGCCAGTCCGTGCGGTTCACCGAAGAAGAACTCAACTTCCTCGTCGCTCCGGCCCCGGCGGCCAAAGCGCCGGCCGAGGCGGAAAACATGCTTTCCGCCGGCACCCCTAATTTCCGCATCGCTGACGATCTGCTGCAGATTGGGGTGCCGCTGAACCTCAACGTCCTCGGATACGCGCCCACCATCGTCGCCCAAGTCCGCGGGACGTTTGTGCGCAGCGACCACGTTTTCGCGCTCGAACCCAGCGAGTTCTACATCGGTTCCTGCCCGCTGCATCGCATCCCGGGAGCTGCGCCATATGTCCTAAGAAAGCTGATACAATCCGCCGCCGTGCCGGAAGAGGCCGCGGTGGCATGGGGCAATCTGTCGGACGTCAGCGTGCAAGGACGCACGCTCCAGCTCACGATGCCGTGAGGCTCGACTCGAGCCGCACTTTGGCGCGACGTGGTCCGCACCTTGGCGTGACCCGGTCCGGAGGGTGGCATGACCCGGCGCGCAATGTGTCCCGAGTCGAGCCGCACTTTGTCCCGGCTCAGTGCGGAGGTGCGCGTGAGTTGGGTTAAGTTCTTGCTCCGTCTTTCGCGCGTCGGGAAAACGATGCGGTGTCCAAGAAGCTGAAGAACATCGGCATCGTCTCGTTGCTCACGAGCGTGTCGCGCGTGCTCGGACTCGCCCGCGATCAGTTGGGGGCCGCGATCTTCGGCGCGAGCGAGCTCAATTCGGCTTTTATCACGGCGTTCAGCTTGCCGAATCTGTTTCGTCGCCTGCTCGGTGAGGGCGCGCTCACGGCGGCGTTTGTGCCGACGCTGCAGGAGGAGTTGCACGAGCGCGGACGCGCGGGCGCGTTCGAGTTGTTGAGCAAAGTCACGTCGTGGCTGCTGCTCGTCACGGGTGGGCTGTGCGCGGTCGCGATGGTGCTCTTCAGTCAGTCGCGACTGCTGCCGGGACACGAATCGAAGTGGTATCTCGCGGCGGATCTCTCGGTGTGGCTGTTTCCGTATCTCGCGATGATCTGTCTCGCGGCCGCGCTCAATGCCACCCTCAACGTGTTCGAGCGTTTCACCGAGCCGGCGTTGTCGCCGATCTGGCTGAATCTCTCGATGATCGCGTCGCTCGGCGGCATTGGCTGGCAAGTGGCGGAAACCGATCTCGGGCGCATGCAATGGCTCTGCGCGGGCGTGCTCGTGGGCGGTGCGCTGCAGCTCGGCGTGCCGGCGGGCGTGCTCATGCGCGAAGGCTGGCGGCCGCGACTGGATTTCGGGTTGTCGCCGCGCGTGAAAACGATCGCGGCGTTGATGGCGCCGGGGCTTTTCGGCACGGCGATCTATCAAATCAACGTCTACATCTCGCGGCTCTTCGCGTTCTCGATCGACGAGGCATCGGCCACGCTGCTGTTTTATGCGAATCGTCTCATGGAGCTGCCGATCGGTGTGTTTGCGATCGCGGTGGCGACGGTCGTCTATCCGCTGATCGCGCGACACGCGGCGGAGAAGAATCACGTCGCGATGGCCGATGATTATCGCAAAGGCGTGCGGCTGATTCTTCTCATCAACATCCCCGCGGCGGCGGGACTCGCGCTGCTGAGCGAGCCGATCGTGCGCGTGTTGTTTCAGCACGGCCGCTTCGGCGCAGACGACACGCTCGCGATGGCGCCGCTGCTGGCGTTGTTCGCGGTGGGCATGCCGTTCTTCTCCGTGGTGAGTCTGACCACGCGCGCGTTCTACGCGATGAAGGACACGGTGACGCCGGTAAAAATCGCGACGGTCAGCTTCGTCGTGAATGTAGGGCTGAGCTGGATACTCAAGGATGTGCTTGGTGCGCCCGGTCTGGTGATCGCGAGCACCACGGCAGTGCTCGTGCAGACGTGCGTGCTCCAGCGGCTGCTCGCGCGCCGACTCGAGGGCATGCGCTTCGGCGCGTTGTGGTCCGCGATCGGAAAACTGCTCGTCGCTACGCTCGTCATGAGCGCGGTGGTGGGTGGCGGTTGGCTCGGGCTGCGCTTTGCGATCGAGGGACGCACGGCGGACGTCGTGGCGTTGGTCACGCTGATTCCCGCCGGCGTTGCGAGCTACGCGGCGATGCTGTGGGTGTTGCGCGTGGAAGGTTTGGAAGAAGTGACGGACCTGCTGAGACGTTTCCGGCGTAAGCGCGCACGAACGGAGGCGGGAAAAACATGAAGTGGAGACCGGACTGGTTCGTCATCGGGATGGGCGTGGCGATCGTGCTGGCGTGGATCGCACCGGAGGCGGGCGCGAGCGGTGGTTGGTTGCACGCGGATCTGCTGAACAAGTTTGGCGTCGCGCTCGTGTTCTTCCTCAGTGGATTGTCGCTGTCGTTTGCAGATCTGAAGCAAGGCACGCTGCGGTGGCCGTTGCATCTGGTGGTGCAGGTGAGCGTGTTTTTGGTGTTTCCGCTCGTGGGCATCGGGGCGCTCTGGCTCGTGGGTGACGCGCTGCCACACGCGTTGAGCGCGGGCTTCTACTTTCTATGCGTGTTGCCTTCGACGGTGTCGTCATCGGTCGCGCTCACGGCGGCGGCTCGCGGCAATGTGCCGGCGGCCGTGTTCAACGCCACGATGTCGAGTCTGCTGGGCGTGTTCATCACGCCGCTTTGGGTCAGCTGGCGCCTGGAGTCATCGGGGCAGGCGATGCCACTCGGCGACGTGATTCTCGATCTCGTGCTCTGGCTGCTCGTGCCGCTGGCGCTGGGGCACGGGAGCCGGTTGTTTTTGCGTGAGTGGGCGCTGCGCAATCGCGGTTGGCTGAAATACGTGGATCGCGTGACGATCCTGGTGATCATCTACACGTCATTTTGCGACTCGGTGGCGGGCGGCGTCTGGCGTGATCAGCGCGCGGTGGATTTGATTGCCGTCGTGGTGGGATCGCTGGTGCTGTTCGTCGTGTTGATGCTGATCGTGCGAGCCGCGTGTCGGGCGCTGCAGTTCAACGCGGCGGATCGGATTGCAGCCATGTTTTGCGGTTCGAAGAAGAGCATCGCGCAGGGAGTGCCGATGGCGCGTTTGATTTTTGGCGCCGACCCGCATGTTGCACTGATGCTCGTGCCGCTGATCGTATATCACCAACTGCAGTTGATTCTGTGCAGCGTGCTGGCGGAGCGGTGGGCCAACCGAAAGGACGAAACATGAACGAAAAACCTCCTCTCAATGTCTGGCACAACACCGCCGCCCAGCGCTACGAAGCGACCGTCGACGGATTCCTCGCCGAGTGTGACTATGTGCGCGAAGGCGACCGGATGGTGCTCACACACACCTTTGTGCCGCCGGAAATGCGGGGTCGAGGGATCACGGAAGCGCTCGTTCGCGCCGCCCTTGATGATGCCCGCGCTGAAGGCCGCAAGGTCGTGCCCGCCTGCTCTTACGTCGCGACGTTTGTGAAGCGTCACCCTCAGTATCAGTCTCTGCTGGCCTGACGGCGGTGTTCACAACGAGGAGACTTATTGCGATTTGGACTTGAAGTTTACCAGATGGTCAACTAACGTCTGGGCATCATGGGAAGAACATCTGACGCCGACGAGCGGTTGAAGGACGCCGCGCTCGCCCTCATCTGGGAGGAGAGCTACGGCGCGGTCACCATCGATGATATCTGCAAGCGCGCTGACGTTAAGAAGGGGAGTTTTTATTACTTCTTCGACTCGAAAGCCGCGCTTGCGGTGGCGGCGATGGAGAAACTCTGGGCGACGAGCTGGAAACCCGTGCTCGACCGGGAGTTTTCGTCCTCCGTGCCGCCTCTGGAGCGGCTGGTCAACTACTTCAAGATCGTTCATACCTTCCAAGCGGACGCCAAGCTGCAGCGAGGTAAGGTCTTGGGCTGTCCTGCGTGTTCCATCGGCTCAGAGGTGAGCACGCACGAGATCAACGTCACCGATACGATTCGCGAGATCATGATGCGCAAGCGGCGCTACTACGAATCGGCGATTCGCGACGCTGTGGCCGAGGGTGCGATCGAGCCCTGCGATCCGGCGCAGAAGACCGTCGCACTCGTAGCCTTGATCGACGGACTTTTGAGCCAGTCCCGGATCATGAATGATCCTGAGCCGCTACGATCGCTCCCGGCCTTGGCGTTGGATCTCCTTCGTCCAACAAGAGCTCCCGTAGTTAACTGATCCATTTCCCCGCCTCCCACTTTCCAGGCGCACTCTATCACGTGCGCCTTCTTTAGACCTTAAAACTAACTAAACAGTCAACTACTCAAAGCCCTTTTCCGATGAAGCGCACATTCTCGACTTTTTCTACACCCGCCACAGCGGTTCTCCGCCGGCGTCTCCAGACCCCGCCCGCCAAGGGTGGCCTCCCGTTCCTAGGGCGTTCGCTCTTGGGTGATCCGCGCCTCGACCGCGCTGCCACCGGCAGCAGCCCGCTTTGGAATCGGACCTTGCTCGATCGCCTCCACGCGCCGCTCACCCGTTATCACGATTAGCCGCGGCCATTTTCCGGCCTTTCGCATCACACACACTCCATCACCTGCATCATGCACGCTCAAACGTCTCGTTCCGCTCGTTCTGCACCGTCCCGGTTCCGCTGGGCGATTACGACCGTCGCCGGTCTGGTCGTCATCGGTGGCACCCTTACATTGGCCACCGCTGGTTCGTCTGGATCTGACTCATCGGATTCTTCTGCACCCGGCGCCCCGCCGCCGCCCAAAGTCACTGTTGCTCCCGTGGAGCAGAAACTGATCACCGCCTACGAGGAGTTCACGGGGCGGGTCGAGGCAACCGAAACCGTCGAACTCCGTGCCCGCGTGTCAGGGCACATGGAGCGAGTCCATTTCCAGGCAGGGCAGGAGGTGAAAGCTGGCGAACTGCTCTTCACGATTGATCCGCGTTGGTATCAAGCGCAGTTCGATCTCGCGAAGGCTCGGGCCGAAGTCGCCGAACGCGAAGCCGCTCGCTCCGATGAATTGCTCGCCGCCGACGCGATCTCGCAGGAAGAAGCGGACGCGCGCCAAGCCCGTGCCTCCGAAGCCGCTGCTGCACTCACCACGGCGCGGCTCGACCTCGAACACACCGAGGTGCGCGCACCGATCACGGGCCGCATCAGTCGCGCGCTGGTCACGCCGGGCAACCTCGTCTCGGGTGCACCGGGCGGTGCCACGCTCCTCACCACGATCGTCGCGACCGGACCGGCTTATGTTTACGCGGACATAGACGAGGGCACGCTGCTGAAGTTCAACCGGCTTCAGCGCGAAGGCCGCCGCGCGCCGGTCAACGGCCGGGTGCCCGTCTCCCTCCAGCTCGCCGACGAAGCGGGATATCCACGAAACGGATACATCGAGTCCGCCGACAATCGCGTGAATCCGTCCACCGGTTCACTCGCGCTACGGCTCGTGTTTCCCAACGACGACGGCGCCCTGATCCCGGGCTTGTTCGCCCGCGTCCGCATCCCCGTCGGTTCGCCGGAACCCGCTCTGCTCATCAGCGAGCGGGCCATCGGCACTGACCAGAGCCAGAAGTTCGTGCTCACCGTAGACGAAAACCACGTCGCCGCCTATCGCACCATTCAGCTCGGCGGCAGCGCGGGCAATGGTCAGCGCGTCGTTCGCACCGGCGTGAAGCCAGGCGACCAGATCATCGTCAACGGACTGCAGCGGGTGCGCCCCGGGATGACTGTTGATCCCGAACTCTCCGTCTCCTCCAGCAACGCCGTCGCTGCACGCTGACGTTCACCGAGCCGATTGAGCCCGGCGTGCGCCTCTCGTAGCGCCGGGTCAAACTACACCTTCTTCACGACGCGTTTCGCGCGCCTCCCAGCCACTGCTTTGCCCCTCAAGGCCGTTCCGCCATGAATCTCTCCGATTTTTTCATCAAGCGCCCGATCTTTGCCGGCGTTTTGTCGATCGTCATCTTCTTGGTCGGCGCGATCGCAATGTTGCGCCTGCCGATCAGCGAATATCCCGAAGTCGTCCCGCCCACGGTCATCGTCCGCGCCGTTTATCCCGGCGCTAATCCGAAGACGATTTCCGAGACCGTCGCCGCTCCGCTCGAGCAGGCGATCAACGGCGTCGAGAACTCCCTCTACATGGCCTCGCAGGCCACGAGCGATGGCGTGATGACGCTCACCATCACGTTCAAGATCGGCACCGATCTCGATAACGCCCAGGTGCAGGTGCAGAACCGCGTGGCGCAGGCGCAGCCGAAGTTGCCCGAGGAAGTGCGCCGCCTCGGCGTCACCACCACGAAGGCGTCGCCCGATCTGCTGATGGTTGTCCACTTGTTCTCCCCGGACAATCGCTACGACGACATCTACATCCGCAACTACGCCACGCTCCAAGTCCGCGATGTGCTCGCGCGGCTTGATGGCGTGGGCGACGTCCGCATCTTCGGCTCCGGCGACTACGCGATGCGCGTGTGGCTCGATCCGCACAAGGTCGCCGCCAAAGGTCTGACCGCCTCCGAAGTCGTCGCCGCGATCCGCGAGCAAAACGTCCAGGTCGCCGCCGGTGGAGTGGGGCAGCAGCCCGCTTCGCGCCCGGTCGATACTGAGTTTCTGATCAACACGCGCGGCCGTCTCGCCACCGAGGAGGAGTTCGGCGCGATCGTGGTGAAAACCGGCGCCAACGGCGAACGCGTGCAGCTCCGCGATGTCGCCCGCCTCGAACTCGGTGCCTCCGACTATTCGCTGCGCTCCTTGCTGAACAACGATCCCGCCGTCGCGATTCCGATCGCCCAGCGCCCCGGCTCCAACGCCATCGCCACCTCCGACGCCGTGCGCAGCACGATGGCCGAGCTGAAGGAGAGTTTTCCCGAGGGTCTCGCGTATAACATCGTCTACGATCCGACGATCTTCGTTCGCAATTCGATCAAGGCCGTCGTGCACACGCTCTTCGAGGCGATCGTGCTGGTCGTCCTCGTGGTGATCCTGTTCCTGCAAACGTGGCGCGCCTCGATCATCCCGCTCGCGGCCGTGCCGGTGTCGCTCGTTGGCACGTTTGCGGTGATGCACGCGCTCGGATTCTCGATCAACGCGCTCTCGCTTTTCGGCCTCGTTCTCGCGATCGGCATCGTGGTCGACGACGCGATTGTGGTCGTCGAAAACGTCGAGCGAAACATCGCGCTGGGTCTCTCGCCCGTCGAGGCGACGAAGCGCGCGATGCGTGAGGTCACCGGGCCGATCATCGCGACCGCGCTGGTGCTTTCCGCGGTATTCATCCCGACCGCGTTCATCAGCGGTCTGACCGGCCAGTTCTACAAGCAGTTCGCGATCACGATCGCCATCTCCACGATCATCTCGGCGTTCAACTCGCTCACGCTTTCGCCTGCGCTCAGCGCGCTGCTCTTGCGGGATCACCATGCGCCGAAGGACTGGCTCACGCGGGGCATGGATTTCGCCTTCGGCTGGTTCTTCCGTCCGTTCAACCGGTTCTTCGAATGGGCGTCGCACCAATACTCCAGCGCCGTGGCCCGCATCCTACGGTTCTCGGTCATCGCTCTCGTCCTCTACGCCGGCCTGCTCGGCAGCACCGCGTGGCTCTTCAAGTCCACGCCGGCCGGCTTCGTGCCGACGCAAGATAAGCAATACCTCGTCGCTTTCGCGCAGCTGCCGTCGGCCGCTTCGCTCGACCGCACGGATGCCGTCATCCGACGCATGGGCGAGATCGCGCTGAAACATCCCGGCGTCGCCAACGCGATCCAGTTTCCCGGTCTTTCCATCAACGGCTTCACGAATTCGCCGAACAGCGGAATTGTTTTCGTCGGCCTGAAGTCTTTCGAGGAGCGCAAGGGCCCGGGCCTCGCCGGCACCGAAATCGCCGCGCAACTTCAGCGCGAGTTCGCCGACATCCAGGATGCGTTTATCGCGATCTTCCCGCCGCCGCCCGTGCAGGGTCTCGGCACGATTGGCGGGTTCAAACTCTATGTCGAAGATCGCGGCGACAACGGCCTCGATGCGCTCTACGGCGCTACCCAGGGTCTGATCGCAAAAGGCTACGAGACACCGGGGCTCTCCGGTCTCTTCTCGAGCTTCACGATCAACACGCCGCAACTCGACGCCGACATCGACCGCACGAAGGCGAAGCTCATGGGCGTGCCGCTGCAGAATCTCTTCGAGACGATGCAGATCAATTTGGGCTCGCTCTACGTGAATGACTTCAACCGCTTCGGCCGAACCTATCAGGTCGTTGCGCAGGCCGACGCTCAGTTCCGCTCGCGGCCCGAGGACATTCTTCAACTGAAGACGCGCAACTCCGTCGGCGAACTCGTGCCGCTCGGCTCGCTCGTGCGCGTCAACGAAACCTACGGCCCCGACCGCGTGATGCGCTACAACGGCTATCCCGCGGCCGAGATTAACGGCGCGCCCGCTCCCGGCTTCAGCTCGGGCCAGGCCGAGGCGCTGATGGAAAAACTCGCCAAGGAAAACCTGCCGAAAGGCATGGTGCTCGATTGGACCGAGCTCACTTACCAAAAGATCATCGCCGGCAACACGGGTGTGCTCGTTTTCCCGCTCAGCATCCTGCTCGTGTTCCTCGTGCTCGCCGCGCAATACGAGAGCTTCCGCCTTCCGTTCGCGGTGATCCTCATCGTGCCGATGGCGTTGTTCTCCGCCTTCGTCGGGCTCTGGCTCACGCAGGGCGAGAACAACATCTTCACGCAGATCGGCCTCATCGTGCTGATCGGACTCGCGGCGAAAAACGCGATTCTGATCGTCGAATTCGCCGTGAAGCGCCGCGAGGAGGGCGCATCCGTCACCGAAGCGGCGCTGGACGCGGCGCGACTGCGGCTGCGGCCGATCCTCATGACGTCGATCGCGTTTATCGCGGGCGTGTTTCCGCTCGTGGTGAGCACCGGTGCCGGCGCCGAAATGCGCCGCGCGATGGGTGTCGCCGTCTTCGCTGGCATGATCGGCGTCACGCTTTTCGGCCTGTTCTTCACGCCGGTTTTCTACGCCGTGCTCGAGCGCATTGGCGTGCGCAAACCCGAGCCGGTCCTCCCGCCGGCCGCCGCTCCCGAACAAGTCTGATTGATTCCCCGCCATGAAATCGCTTCTTCTCTTCTCGCTGACCGCCTCGGCCGTTTTCGCTGCGTTGCCGAGCGTCGGTCCCGATTATCATCGCCCGGGTGTCTCCGCGCCCGATGCGTATCGCGATAGTGAATACGCCGGTTCCTGGAAAGTCGCTGCACCGAACGACGAACTCGCCCGCGGCGAGTGGTGGCGGCTCTTCTCCGATCCCGCGCTTGATGAACTCGAGCAACGCGCGCTTGCTGCGAATCTCGATCTGCGTGCGGCCGCCGCTCGCGTCGAACAAGCCGCCGCGGCCGCCGGACTAGCCCGTAGTGCCTATTGGCCGCAAGTCGCGGTGGATCCCTCCGTCACGCGCGAACAAGCGTCGCGTTCGACGGAGAATCGACTGCCGAACGACCGCACGACGACTTACCGAGCGCCGCTTGTCGCGTCGTGGGAGCTCGATCTCTTTGGCCGCGTCCGCCGGTTGACGGAGAGCGCCCGCGCTGATGCCGGCGCCGCGCTTGCGGAGTTCGAGTCGGTGCGCCTCGCGCTCACCTCGGAAGTCGCGGCGAATTATTTCTCGCTGCGCGCCGCCGCGCGCGAACGCTTGATCGTGGAGCAAAACATCGCGCTGCGCCGACGCGCGCTGGACTTGGTCCAGTCTCGACGCGCAACGGGGACCGGGTCGGACCTCGATGTGGCACGGGCCGAAGCGGAACTAGCCTCGACCCAAGCCGAACTCAGCGCCGTCTCGCGCCAGCAGGAGATGCTGCACAACGCACTCGCCGTCCTCGTCGGCGAACACGCGAGCTCCTTCACGCTTCCTCCGTCGAATCACACGCCAGTGATCCCGCGCGTGCCGCTCGGCTTGCCTTCGGAACTGCTCGAGCGGCGTCCGGATGTGGCGGCCGCAGAACGCGCCTTGATCGCCGCCAACGCCCGCATTGGCGTCGCCAAGGCTGCATTTTTTCCCGCGATCTCGCTGACCGGCAGCGCAGGCTATGCGAGTGGCGAGATCGACGGGCTCTTCCGCGCGGATTCTCGCGCGTGGTCGATCGGCCCGAGTCTCTACCTGCCGATCTTCCAAGGTGGCCGCAATCGCGCCAACCTCGAGCGCAGCCGCGCCGCCTACGACGAAAGCGTGGCGCAGTTCCGGCAGCGCGTGCTCGTCGCTTTCCGCGAAGTGCAGGACGCCCTCACAGCCGCTCGGCTCATCGACGACGAGCGTGCCGCGCAGGATCGCGCGTCGAGCGCCGCTCAACGCGCGGTGCAACTCGCCACCAAGCGCTACGAGGCCGGCTACGTTTCGTTCCTCGAGGTGCTCGACGCGCAGCGAACCGCGCTTTCCGCGAACCGCGGCACCGCGCGACTCGAAGCGCAGCGCCTCAACGCGAGTGTCGCTCTCCTGAAGGCGCTCGGCGGCGGCTGGCAGGCAGACCCGGTCGGCCAAGTCGTCGCGCACCACTGATCCCGTTTCCTCCCGCAGGTCACATCCAACAAGAAAACCAACATCACCATGTCATCCTCACCGAAAACCAAAGTCGCACTCGTCACCGGCGCTTCCAAAGGCATCGGCGCTGCCATTGCCAAACAGCTCGCCGCAGCGGGCGCTTCCGTCGTCGTCAACTACGCATCCAGCCGCGCCGCAGCAGAGCGTGTCGTCGGTGAAATCACTGCTGCGGGTGGCAAAGCCGTCGCGCTGCAAGCCGATGTCTCCAAAGCCGACGACGTGACGCGCCTGCTGGCCGAAACGAAAGCCGCCTATGGAAAGCTCGATGTGCTCGTGAACAACGCCGGCGTTTACGAGTTTGGCGCCCTCGAAGACATCTCGGTCGACCACTTCCAGCGGCAGTTTGGCCTCAACGTGCTCGGACTCCTGCTCACCACGAAAGAGGCGGTGAAGTTGTTTCCCGCGGAAGGTGGCAGCGTGATCAACATCAGCTCGGCGATCACGCGTCTCAACCCGCCGCACACCGCCGTTTATACGGCGACGAAAGGCGCGGTCGATTCGATCTCGCGCGTGTTGGCGAAGGAACTCGGGCCGCGACAAATCCGCGTCAACTCGATCAACCCTGGTCTCGTCGAAACCGAAGGCACGCACACCGCGAGCATCATTGGCTCAGATATGGCGAAGGGCGTGATCGCACAGACGCCGCTCGGTCGCATCGGCCAACCGGACGATATCGCGAAAGCCGTCGTGTTTCTGGCGTCAGACCAAGGCGGCTGGGTCACCGGGGAAGTTATCAACGTCTCCGGCGGCGCTTGAGGTGCGATGGCAGAGCGGGGGCTCCCGCCGACGCCGTTTCTCACGCTTCGCATCCGGGCGCCGGCGGGTCCGGGAGACCCCGCCCGACGCACGAGCTCCGCCGAAGGGCGTCATGTCCTCGAGTTTTTCCATCCACCCGCTGGCAACACCGGCGCTTCTGCCTTAACTCCCGCGTCGTTTATCAACCCACCAACACTCTTCCTCCAATGATGAAGCGCAAAGCCTCCGCTGTTTGGCGCGGCGATCTCAAAGCAGGTCGCGGCACGATCTCCACTGAAAGCACCGTTCTTAACGAAACCCAGTATTCGTTCGGCACTCGGTTTGAGAATGGTCCCGGCACGAATCCTGAAGAGCTGATCGGCGCCGCGCACGCGGGTTGTTTCAGCATGGCCCTCTCCGCGGAGCTGATGAAGGCCGGCTTCACGGCTGAGTCCATTCGAACCACGGCGACCGTGACGCTCGAGAACCACCCGCAGACGAGCTGGACGGTGACCAAGATCCATCTCGATCTGACCGCCTCAGTGCCAAACCTCTCGGCCGAGAAATTCCAGGAGCTCGCTCATGGCGCGAAAGCCGGTTGTCCGATTTCCCGACTGCTCAAGGCTGAGATTTCCCTCGAGGCGCGACTCGCCTGAGTTGCTGCCGATGATTCGCATGGGCGGCGCGTGCGAGTCATCGGCCGGGCTTTGTCGCCAATCATCCGCGCTTTTCTCCACACCAGCGGCCTCGGTTGCGTATGCAACTGGCCGTGGTTCCGTCCCACCTTCCATGCCACATCTGTTCGATCCTCTTACTGTCAAAGCCATCACGCTGCGCAATCGCATCGGCGTTTCGCCGATGTGCCAATATTCGGCCCGCGATGGCGTGCCCAACGACTGGCACCGCGTTCATCTCGGCTCGCGCGCCATTGGCGGCGCTGGGCTCGTGATCGCAGAGGCGACGGGTGTGCTCCCGGAGGGCCGTATCACTCCCGCGGATACTGGCCTTTGGACTGACGCGCAAGTGGAGGCCTTCGCGCCGATCACGGCGTTTCTCAAAGAGCATGGCTCGGTGGCTGGGGTTCAGATCGCGCACGCCGGGCGAAAGGCTGGCGCCGCTCTGCCGTGGGAAGGCGGAGACCATCTCGCCGATCGCAACGGGGGATGGACGCCGGTTGCGCCGAGCGCGATCGCGTTCGGTGACGGTTTGGACAAGATCCCGCACGCGCTCACGGCCGAAGAGATTGCCGCCACGCAGGACGCATTTGTGGCCGCGGCCAGACGCGCGCTCGCCGCCGGTTTCGAGTGGTTGGAGATCCACGGAGCGCACGGTTATCTGATCCACGAGTTTCTCTCGCCGCTTTCGAATCAACGCACGGATCAATATGGCGGCAGTTTCGACAACCGCGCTCGGTTCCTCCTCGAGATCACGCGCCGCATTCGCGCGATCTGGCCGGATCGCCTGCCGCTGACGGTGCGTCTTTCGTGCACCGATTGGGCCGAGGGTGGCTGGGAGATCGAGCAAACAGTCGAGCTCGCGAAGCGGCTGAAAGCCGAAGGCGTCGACTTGATCGATTGCAGCACGGGTGGCTTGGTCGCGCATGCGAAGATCCCGGTGGGTCCCGGTTATCAGGTGCCGTTTGCCGAGCGCATTCGGCGAGAAGCCGAGATCGCGACCGCCGCCGTCGGTTTGATCACTGATCCAAAACAGGCGGACGCTATCATCGCGCAGGGGCAAGCCGATCTCGTGCTCATCGCTCGCGCATCGCTGCGAGATCCGTATTGGCCGGCTCATGCGGCGCGTGCGCTGGGCCAGGCGACGGCGCTGCCTCCGCCGGTGCAATATGCGCGTGCATGGTGAGACCGCATTCGCTCAGCTTGGATTCTCTGACATGACTCCCGTCTCTCCTGATATTTTGACCGCGGCGCTCGAATGGCGCTATGCCACGCGCAAGTTCGACGCGGCGAAGAAAATCGCACCATCGGTTTGGTCCGCGCTGGAGCAGGCGATGATCCTTTCGCCGTCTTCGATCGGCCTGCAGCCGTGGAAGTTTTTTGTGATCACGGATCCCGCGGTGCGCGAGAGGCTGCATCCGGCCGCGTGGAGTCAGGCGCAGGTGCTGGATGCCTCGCACTTCGTCGTTTTCGCGGTGCGCAAGAATCTCGATGCCCCGCACGTCGACCGTCACATCGAGCGCATGGTTGAGGTCCGCGGCGGCACGATCGAGTCGCTCGCGAAGTTTCGCACGATGGCTGTTCGCAACCTCGAACAGGCCCGCAATGAAGGCCGGCTCGACACCTGGCAATCGCACCAAATCTACATCGCGCTTGGCCAATTCATGACCGCGGCCGCGATGCTCGGCGTGGATACGTGCCCGATGGAGGGATTCGAACCGGCGAAGTTTGACGAAATCCTCGGTCTCCCGGGCCAAGGACTCACCAGCGTGGTCTGCTGCGCCGCGGGTTATCGCATGCCTGACGATCGCTACGCCGAGATGAAGAAGGTGCGCTTCAAAGCGGAAGACGTGATTGTGCGCGTCTGAGCCGGAGCAGAGCGCTCACGGTCCACGCGTCGCTCCATCCCTGTCATTCTCAGCAAAGCGAAGTCTAGCCGCAGGCTGGCAGGACATCCAGTTGGAGTGTCGCAGTCATGCACGGCGACGAAGCGCGCACTGGAATCTTCGCTTCGCCCAGAACGGCAATCCGAAGTGAATCAGACCGGCGACGCGAATACCGCGGCGCGTTCAGCCGCGTTCAGCTCGCGAAAATTCCCCGGGGCCAAGTCGGCAAGTTCGAACGTTCCGATCCGCACGCGAACCAACCGCAGAGTAGGGTGCCCCACCGCGGCTGTCATGCGCCGCACCTGGCGGTTTTTCCCTTCCGTGAGTTCGAGCGCCAGCCAGCAGTCGGGCACGTTCTTGCGCGCGCGGATCGGTGGATCGCGGGGCGGCAGGGTGGCCGCCGGATCCAGCAAACGGGCCCGACATGGACGCGTCCGATAGTCGCCAAGGTCGATCCCGCCACGCTCCAGTTTCCGGAGCGCGTCCGCGTCGGGCACGCGCTCCACTTGCGCCCAATACTCTCGGCGATGAGCGTGCTTCGGATCTAGCAGTCGGGTGTTCAGTCCGCGTTCGTCACTGAGCAGCAGCAGTCCCTCCGAGTCCGCATCGAGTCGGCCCAGCGGATAGACGTTTTTCGGCAGACCGAACACCGCGAGTGTGCGCCATTGCGATCCCGGCTCGGGAGTGAACTGCGAGAGCACGCCGTAAGGTTTGTGAAACGCGATGAGCATCGACGTTGCGAGGAAACGATTCCCGCTTACCGCTTACAGCCTAATCCATTTCTCTCATGCGCGCCGTCCAACTCACCGCCGTCAACCAGCTCGAAATCGCCGAAGTGCCGGCCCCGGTCGCAGGCCCGGACGATGTCGTGATCGACATCCGCGCGGCGGCCCTCAATCACCGCGATGTCTGGATAAAACTCGGTCAGTATGCCGGCCTCAAGTGGCCGTGCATCCCGGGTTCCGATGGCGCGGGCGTGGTTGCCAGCGTCGGGAGCAACGTTTCTCCCGACTGGATCGGCCGCGAGGTTATCATTTATCCCGCTCTCGATTGGGGTCCCGACCAAAGTGCCCAAGCCGCTGCATTCTCGATTCTCGGACTCCCGCGCGACGGCACGCTGGCTCAGCAGATTGTCGTGCCGGCGAAACAGATTTCGCCAAAACCTGCCCACTTGTCGTGGGAACAAGCCGCCGCGCTGCCGCTGGCAGGAGTGACCGCGCATCGCTCGCTGTTTGCCCGTGCAAAAGTCGTGCGCGGGGAGCGCGTGCTCATCAGCGGCATTGGCGGAGGGGTGGCGTTGTTCGCGCTGCAATTTGCCGTCGGGATCGGGGCCGAAGTGTGGGTCACCTCCAGCTCCGACGAAAAGATTGAGCGGGCGCGTCAGCTCGGCGCGCGAGGCGGCGTCAATTACACCTCCGCTTCGTGGACGACTGAACTGCGCGAACAGGCCGGAGCCTTCGATGTGATCGTCGACAGCGCCGGCGGCGAGGGCTTCGAGTCGCTGATCGATGCGGCCGCGCCTGGAGCTCGCATCGTATTCTTCGGAGCCACCCGGGGCAATCCGCCGGTCCTCCCGATGCGCAAAGTCTTCTGGCGGCAGCTTTCCCTACTCGGAAGCACGATGGGCTCACCCGATGATTGGGCTGCGATGCTCCGCGATGTCGACGGGCTGCAACTTGCGCCGGTGGTAAGCGAGGTCATTCCCTTCGAGCGCGCCGCGGACGCGTTCGCGCTGATGGAGCGCGGTGGTCAGTTCGGGAAAATTGTAGTGACGGTCGGCAATCGCCAGTGAGCGCCGGAGGCGTCGAATTCGATCACGCCGAGGGCACGAGAGGAGACACGGAGGTCACGAAGACGGATCGGGACGTAGAGTCCTGATTTTTCTAGAAACGCAGAGAGCATGAGCAGAAACCGAAAGGTGAATTTCGACCGCTGGCTCTGTGATCTCCGTGCCGACTCCGTGACCTCGGTGTAACTTAGGGCTCGAACGCCGGAGCTAACCGGCGTCCGTTCACAGGTCAGTCCGCGATCAGCGGGCGTTGTCCTGGATCTTCTCGCCGGCGCGTTCGATGTCGGCGCCTGCGCCTTCCATGGTTCGGCATCCGACGCTGCAGAGGGCGAGGAGAGCGCTGACGAGCAAAATGACGGGGGATAGTTTTTTGTTGTTCATAGCTCCACAAGCTACTCACCACGAGCGAGTCCGCTATTCGGAGCCCCTCCGTGCCACGGCATCGGCGTAAAGCTGTGAAGCTAGGTCGCAAAGCACCGACCATCGGGCCCGGCAAGCTCCGCGGCATGCCGGACAAGACCTGCGCAGCCAGTGCGCCGCGAGTGCCGTAGAGTTGCGGTATTCAATTTGTCATGACGCTGAACCAAATCGCCGGGATCCTTCCCGCCATCGTTTTCCCCGCCGCTACCTTGCTCCAACTCGTTCGCATGATCCGCGCCCGCTCGGCGGCGGACGTGAGCGTGGCTACTTGGCTGCTCTTCGGCTTCGCGAATCTCGCGATCTACATCTATGCCGAGCGCTACACGGAGTGGCAGGCAATCCTGGGCATGCTTCTCACCGCCGTCATCGACTTCGTGATCGTGGCCCTCGCGCTGATCGCCTACCGCCGCGAGCGATACCTTACCGCAGAGGGTGTGCCCGCGCTGAGTCCGGCCGCGGATTGAGCCGATCCGCGCCGGGGCTTGACTTGAGTCGTGGGCAGCAAAAAACCCGCTGCCCTTTGCAGGACAGCGGGTTCTAAAGTGGTGGCTCAGCCCGGGATCGAACCGGGGACACGAGGATTTTCAGTCCTCTGCTCTACCAACTGAGCTACCGAGCCACGTGTTGGAAGGGCCAGAGCAAAGGGCCGCACAGAATGGCGTCAACGGGAATTTCTTCCGCGTTTCAAAGCACATCCTTCGACAGGCGCGGCATCAGCTTTTTCACGTGCTGCGTCGCATCCCGGTGACACACAAGAATCGCGTCGGGTGTCTCCACCACCACGAGATCCTTCACGCCCAGAAGCGCGATCGTGCGGCCGCTGGACAGCGCGATGTTGTTTTCCGCGTCCTCAACCACGACGGGACCGCGCAGCGTGTTGCCCGCGGCATCCTGGGGCAGGTGGCTGGGCAACGCGCTCCAGGTGCCCACGTCGTCCCAATCGTATTCGGCGAGGACCGTCTCCACGCGCGCGGCTTTCTCCATGATCGCGTAATCGACGGAGATCTTCGGGAGCGTCGGGAAACGCTGGGCGAGAAACGCCGTCGGATCGCCCGCCGGGAACTCGCGCACGAACTTCGCGAGCTCGGGCGCGTGTTGATCGGCTTCGCGCAGAAATGAGCTCACGCGCCAGATGAATACGCCGGCGTTCCACCCGTAGTTGCCGCTGGCGACGTAGCGCTCGGCAGTCTCGACGTCGGGCTTCTCGACGAAGCGATTCACCTTGCGGCAGGTGCCCCCGCCGGTGGCGTGAGGGAGCGTGTG